>DAHVPC010000240.1 GCA_027318475.1 Candidatus Cloacimonadota bacterium
CGGGGGGCTCCTTTTTGGGATGGTGGGCACCCCGCCGATCTGGCAGGCAGCACGGAACACAGCGGATATTGGGCATCGTATCCGGCACAACCGGACAAGAGAGAAACCAGGAGAAGGATGAGCGTGGTCTTTTTCATGGCGCGCCGACCATTTCTCCGGAAAATGCCTCAAACAGACCGCATTGCTGTTCGTTTTTTGCAGCAGCAGCCACATCCGGTGACAGCCAGAGGCATTCGATGCGTTTGCGCTTCCCCTTACCGGTGGCGCTCATGGGGTCAAAGGTCCTGACCCGCGCGGCGGCGGAGAGATCCACTGCGAACTCCCGGCACTCCCAACCGGCATCCTCCAAAGGCTGATAGAGTGGTGAGCGATAACCGGAAAGAACGGCCATGCCGTGGAGTTGCAGCAGGGCATCCACCAGCGTCTGGTGTCCGCCGTCGTCGATCTCGCAGTGATAAGCCGCGCGCCCGGATTTGTTAGTCCGCGTGGCGTCGGCGTAAGGGGGATCAATGTA
>DAHVPC010000241.1 GCA_027318475.1 Candidatus Cloacimonadota bacterium
AACGCTAGATAAGTTGCACAGAGCCGGAACACTGCGTTTACTTACCGGGCATATATAGTGGAGGGCGGCCTTCTTTGAGCCTGGGGCCTGGAACCTGAACTCCCCGCGGATCACTCCCGAATCACCCGCGAAAACCGGGAGAGGCGCGGCAGGGCTTGGTGTGGAGTTGGGAGGTCAGAGTTGGTGGAAAGGTGGAAAGGTGGAAGGGTGGAAAGGTGGAAAAGACTGGATCCCGGGTAACACTGCGTGTTCCCGGGATGACACACTGCAGAATGGGTGATGGAGGCGGAGCGGCGTCCGCCTGTACATGATCTGTGTAATCTGTGTAATCTGTGTAATCTGTGTGAAACCAATAAAGTGGAAGGGTGGAAGGGTGGAAAGGTGGAAAAATTTCCTCTGCTGCCTCGATGATCCTGCGGCTTTTTCCTTGACACATTTGCGCGTAGCGGATATCGGGCGGAATGCGGTTTCCGCAGAAGCATCAGACATGGCTTGGTTTACAGGGTTTGCCCTG
>DAHVPC010000242.1 GCA_027318475.1 Candidatus Cloacimonadota bacterium
TTGGGAACGCTCGCCATTGAAAGCCATCAGGTTGAAAGAAAGATTGGGAATGGCTGAGGCGACTTCTTTCTGGCCGCGGAGTTGTGCCACCGCCTGGGCTGTTTGGGAGTCGGCCAAATAATCCTGGTTTCCGCTCTGCACGCGGATATGGGGAAAGGAATCCAACAGCACGGATTTTAGCGCCCGTTCATAGCCCTCGAAGAGGTTGAGCGCGGCGGAAAGGATGCCCACGGAAAGCACGATTCCCAGCACCATGAAGACAAAGCTGAAGCGCAGCAGATTGCGTCCCGGATTTACGAAGTAGCGCTCCAGAAAGAGCCGTTCCGCGGGATTCACCGTCGCACGCTTTCCCCGGGCGGTAGATTGAGGGTCTGCTCCACTGAAACCAGGCTTTCCTTGCCATCCGAGAGGCGGTTGATGATCAGTTCCGAGATTAGGCCCAGGGATATGAATTGCAGGCCACCCAGAATGAGGGTGATGCCCAGGATCAAGAGGGGCCGGTTTGATAAAGG
>DAHVPC010000243.1 GCA_027318475.1 Candidatus Cloacimonadota bacterium
TCATTGTCGAAGGCCAGCACCACCTCCTGCGGTTCATTCTTGCGGATCAGCGCGGACAAGGATTTTTCGGCGGCGGCTGACGGGGTGCCCCCGATGGAGACATAGACATCTCCGGGATGGCGCCCGTCCATCTGCGCCTTCGAGAGCGCGTCAATGGACGACTCACAGAGGATCATCTTCTGGCAAAATCCAATGTCGTCCGGGCCGCGTTCATCGGCATTGTCAAAGTCCTTATGCTTGAACACTGCGATGCCCCGGTTGCCGTGGAAGCCGTTAAAGGCTTTCTCCTTACCAGGACCTTTCTTCTCCCATCCCGCGATGACCGGTTGGTCGTTCTTGTCGATGGCCACGTGGGCGAACGCCACGTTGTGCAGCTCGCCGCCTTTCTCGGTCTGATGAATATCGGTGCGGATGCTTTTCCCGTAAGCCGCCAACGTCTCCGGTTCCAGCCCGCGCTGTGCGGTCAGGTAGTGGATGGACTTGGGAGAGAGCGGGGATAACTCCTTCCATTC
>DAHVPC010000244.1 GCA_027318475.1 Candidatus Cloacimonadota bacterium
CTCAATCTGGTGACAGCGGCCGTCGTGCTGTGGAACACGGTCTATCTGGAACGGGCGGCGCAGGCGCTGCGTGGCAACGGCCATGCTGTCGATGAAGGGCTGTTGCAGTACCTGTCGCCGCTTGGCTGGGAACACATCAACCTGACCGGCGATTACCTGTGGCGCAGCAGCGCCAAGATCGGTGCGGGCAAGTTCAGGCCGTTACGACCGCTGCAACCGGCTTAGCGTGCTTTATTTTCCGTTTTCTGAGGCGACCCCACAGTGGTCTCCCCCAAGGTCCAACATCAAGCATTTATTAGTTTGTTAGTTTGTTTGTTGTGCTATGATGGGCCATCTCTCGCTCTCTGGGGTTTGCCATGCGTCCTGTCGAAGTCAGCAACGAGGCCATCATCGAGGCCGGAGAGGCCCTGCAGGCCGCTGGCCGCACCGTCACCGGGTTTGCCATCCGGCAGCGGGTCGGGGGCGGCAATCCGAACCGACTCGCGCAGGTTTGGCGCGAGCACATCAAC
>DAHVPC010000245.1 GCA_027318475.1 Candidatus Cloacimonadota bacterium
GTTTGCCCGTGGTGAGCGCCAGAATTGGACCGTATGGGGCAATCAGGCGGATGAAACCTACTACCCAACATGGAAAACGTATTCCAATCATTCACAGTCTGAGCTTGTTGAGGCTTGCCCGTAACGCCTATCGTTTTTCATTTGTAAATCAAGTATTATTGGCATTCATCCTGATGGAATTCGAAGTGTATGAATAGCCAAGAAGAACAAGATGCAGATGACTTGATGACAGAGGACGATGGCGATGTTGCTTTGCGCCCAGGTCCTAACGCAGACGACCCTACGGATGTCGAGAAATACATAAGCGCCAAAGTCCGGGCGCTTTATGACGTGTATAGCTACCGCCATGCGGCTGCAATCCTTGCCAATTCATACCCCGATGAGCTAGCGCAGATCGAGCAGGCATTACTCGATTTCCGCATCACTATGAGAGAGATCGGGATGCCTGGCGGCAATGAGTCGGACATGCCCAAGAAGTTTTCCCGCACGTTGCGGCCTGAAGGTTGGG
>DAHVPC010000246.1 GCA_027318475.1 Candidatus Cloacimonadota bacterium
CCTTGAAAAGCTTCGGCGCAAACTGGTGATTTACACCTACACGCGAAACCGTATGGCCTACCAGGACAAGCTTGCCGAAATTCAACGTGATGAAGACAGGATCAAGGTGTTGAACGATCAGTTGACAAATCTGGATACGCAGGCCGCCACCGCCGGTGTGCCGTTCGACTGGCGGCAATAGTACTGTGTTTGCCTTGTTCGTCCCTGTCAGTTCAGGCGGCAGTCTCAATTTTCTTCGTTGACAGGGAAATGAAAAAAATGTATAAAAACTTTCCTCTCCGGTATGGATACCCTGTTATATACAGAGGTTTTCACCCAAATATTTTTCGGCGGCGTAGCCAAGTGGTAAGGCAGAGGTCTGCAAAACCTTTATTCAGCGGTTCAAATCCGCTCGCCGCCTCCAGTAAATACAAGGGGTCAGCCTATAACGGCTGGCCCCTTTTTCTTTTCGTGGCACCTCTGGTGGCACCTCGATTTCCAGGTGTTTTTCTTCACAACCTTCCATGCT
>DAHVPC010000247.1 GCA_027318475.1 Candidatus Cloacimonadota bacterium
GCTCCAATGGGGCTTCGCTGACCGCTATGCTGGCCGAAACGGGTCTGCCTGTCTGGCATTTTTCCTTTCCGCCCCAACGCACCTATTCCGACCTGGACGCCGAGATCAGAAAGCTGGAGGAGCACTTTGAAATCAGCCGGGAAGAGGTTTTGCGGGTCAAGCAACGCCTCGACCTCATCCGCCTAAAATTGGTCCAATTGGACCAGTGGACCTGGCAGGAACGCCTCGTCAGCGGCAGGGAAAACCATCTCTGGCTGGTCAATTCCTCCGATTTCCGGGGCGATCCGGACCGCTTCGAAGCAGAATTGGGCGCCTTCCTGCATGAGGCCGCGCGGCGCGATCCCCTGCCCGCCAAGCTGCGCTGCGCCTATCTTGGCGTCCCGCCCATCTATCGCGATATCTACGACCGGGTCCGGGATCAGGGCTCGGATGTCGTGTTCAACGAGGTCCAAAGGCAGTTCGCGATGCCTTCCCTGCTGCCGGACATCGTGGACCAATACCTGGTT
>DAHVPC010000248.1 GCA_027318475.1 Candidatus Cloacimonadota bacterium
CGAATGGCCAGGACCGGAAGATCCATGCCCGCCATCAGCACCATCACTTCCAATCGTGACAGCGCATCGCGCGGGCTGTTGGCATGCACGGTGGTCAGTGAACCGTCATGGCCGGTATTCATGGCCTGCAGCATATCCAGCGCCTCACCGCCTCGACACTCGCCCACGACAATGCGATCCGGGCGCATACGCAGGCTGTTGCGCACCAGCTCCCGAATACTGATCTGGCCCTGGCCCTCCGCATTAGCCGGCCGGGCCTCCATCGACACCAGATTGCTCTGGTATAGCCGCAACTCCGCCGCGTCCTCAATCGTCACTATACGCTCGGCACTCGGAATATGGTTGGACAGAATATTGAGCAAGGTGGTTTTCCCCGAGCCGGTGCCACCAGAGATCAAAATATTCTTGCGTTGTTCCACCGCCATCCGCAAAAAGGCCAGCATGGGTGGATTCGCCGATCCGAAACGGAGCAAATCGCCGTCTTCCAGCCGTTTTTTGGAAAAC
>DAHVPC010000249.1 GCA_027318475.1 Candidatus Cloacimonadota bacterium
CGGTTTGCCGTTTTTCGGCTCAGGCCGATGCTATCTGATAGATCTCGTCCTTGAGGGCGAGGCGGCGTTTTTTCATTTGTTCCAGTACGCTCTCGCCGGTTGCAGCATCGTTGCGTTCGATATGTTCGATTTCCGCGGTGAGGGCGTTGAACTCGTCAAAGGCCTTGGCAAAGTGCGCATTGCTTTGTTGCAGGACGTCCATGCGGGCCGCGAGTTGGGGGAATTCCTTTTTCAGATCCTGGTGTTCCGTTTGCATGTTGCGCTCCTTCCGGTTGCCTGGGCCCGGGATCAGGCCTAGGGTGCTTGCCTACGAACTGCAAATTAGCATTGTGCCCGTTGGCTGGGCAAGCGTCCTTGCGGTTGAAGGAAACGGGAGCGGGCGTTACCATGAGCGATGGCAAATATGATTTCAAGGGCTCCAAGACGACCAGGAAACGGGAGGGAGGTGCAAGCCAGCATCCAGGGGATCGACTGCGGGTGTCGGGCAAGCGCCGGGACATGT
>DAHVPC010000024.1 GCA_027318475.1 Candidatus Cloacimonadota bacterium
TAGGTTTAACACAAACGGAGTGGCAGCCACCGGAACCCTTGCAACTGCTGGAAACCTATTACTGGCAGGTGGTCGCGCATCACGCGGGACTGGATTATCCAGGTCCGGTTTGGAGTTTCACGACCATTGGGGAAGGCATCGGGCCGCCCCAAAACCTCACCGGATACTATAGTGGCGACCACGTGCAGTTGAACTGGCAAATCCCGCTGCAAGGCACGCCGCATCTCTACCGGGTTTACCGGAACGGGACTTTCCTGGCCACCAGCGCCAACCTTGGGTATCAGG
Organism: Candidatus Cloacimonadota bacterium; assembly: GCA_027318475.1. Taxonomy (GTDB): domain Bacteria; phylum Cloacimonadota; class Cloacimonadia; order Cloacimonadales; family Cloacimonadaceae; genus Syntrophosphaera. The sequence goes on from DAHVPC010000024.1 coordinate 286, forward strand.
ATTTTGAGGTAGCCCCGGGGGAAAACCACTATTACCAGGTGCGGGCCGAAAACGCCCTGGGAGAGTTGTCCCTGCCTTCCAATCCGGTGACGGTGCACATTCCGGGCGCGATTCCCGACCTGATATTGGAAGAGGGATTCGAAGCCTGCGCGCCCTTCACGCAGGTCATTCCCGGCTGGCAAAACCTGGATCTGGACGAAGCGGCCACCTGGACCTGGAACAACGTGGACTTTCCGGGCGAAGGCTGCGCTCTGGGCTGGTTGAACTTTGTCCCGGGGCAGACCACGCCACCGCTGACCAATGTGGCGGCCCATTCCGGCGCGGCGATGTTGGCTTCCCTGAGCGCCCTGACACCGCCTAACAACGATTGGCTGATCTCGCCCAGTATGCAATTGGGCAGCCAGCCCGAGCTGAGTTTCTGGGCGCGCTCGCATACCGGGGACTATGGACTGGAGCGCCTGAAAGTGCTGATCTCCACCACGGATGACGACCCGGGGAGTTTTCTTCCTTTACATACCAGCGCCTGGCTGGAAGTGCCAGTCGATTGGACCCTGTACAGCTACGATCTGAGCGCCTGGCAGGGGCAAAATGCTTATCTGGCCTGGCAATGCGTGTCTTGGGACGCCTTCGCGCTCTACCTGGACGATGTTGTGGTGACCGGAGAGGAAGGTCACGTTCCGCTCTGCGAAGAGCTTCATCCAGCGCTGGAGTTCAGCGTCTTTCCCAATCCAAGCCAGGGCGAATTTGCCCTTTCCAATCCCGCCAAAACCAGCTTTGACTTCGCCATCTATGATCTGCGCGGCAGGAAGGTCTTTTCCGGAAATAACCTCAGGGTGTTCCGGAGTGCGGACTATTCTCTGGACCTGGCTTCCGGAATCTATCTGCTGCGGCTGGAATCCAGCGGGCGTTCCGTTGGTTTGCGTTTGGCAGTCATAAAGTGAGCAATTCCTTCGTAGTTCCCAACCTTGCCGACTTCCTGGACAGCTTGCTGAGGGACAGGCATTTCGCGGACAACATCGTGGCACGGCAGGAGCTGGAAGCCGTGGAGGCAGTCTGGGCCGAATTTCCACATCAGACGCGTCCCGAACTGCGCGCCCTGCTGCACTCCCAGGGTATCGACAGGCTCTATGAGCATCAGAGGGCGGCGATCGACGCGGCGCTCCAGGGAAAAAACCTGGTGCTGAGCACCGGAGTGGCCAGCGGTAAAAGTCTGTGCTATCAATTCCCCATCCTGCAGGATCTGCTGCTCAGCCCCAACAGCCGCTCGCTGCTGCTTTTTCCCACCAAGGCGCTGGCTCAGGACCAGCAGCAGAAATTGCATGGCCTGCTGAACGAACTGCAGCGCCAGAATCCCAAACTGCCGCGCGTTCCGTGCGGCATCTACGACGGCGACACCGCGTCCGAAGCGCGCCGCAGCATCCGTAACCAGGCCAAACTGATCTTTTCCAATCCGGATATGCTGCATCTGGGCATCCTGCCCAATCACACGCTGTGGAGCGCCTTTTTCGCCAACCTGAAATGGGTCGTGATCGACGAAGTGCACATCTACCGGGGTGTGTTCGGCTCCCATTTCGCCAATGTGCTGCGCCGCCTGAAACGGATCTGCGCCCTCTACGGAAGTTCGCCGCAGTTCATCTGCACTTCCGCCACGGTAGCCAACGCGCGCGAACTTGCCCAGGACCTGCTGGAAAGCTCCGTGATCCTGTTCGATAAAGACGCTTCGCCGCATGGCAAACGCGTCTTTATGATCCTCAATCCGCCCATTGTGGACGCCGCTTTGGGCATTCGTCGCAGCGCCCTCATCGAATCCACCGCGCTGGCCAAACGCTGGCTGCACACGTCAGGACAGGCCATCCTTTTTTGCGGGCCGCGGCGTAGCGTCGAGATCCTCTACCTCTACCTTCTGGGCAACCAGTTCTACAAAGACCGCGTGCGCAGTTACCGCAGCGGTTATCTGGCCGAAAACCGGCGCGCCATCGAGAAGGAACTCCGCGATGGTTCGATCGGCCTGGTGGTTTCCACTAACGCCCTGGAACTGGGCATCGATGTCGGCGGCCTGGACGCCGTGTTTCTGAACGCCTATCCGGGCACCATATCAGCGACCCGCCAACAAGCCGGAAGGGCTGGCCGCAAGGGCAACACGGCGCTCGCCATCCTCGTCGCCAGCGCTTATCCCCTGGACCAATACATCTGCCAGAACCCGGGCTATCTCTTCGACAACAATCCGGAACACGCGCTCATCGCCCCTGATCATCACGAAATCCTGCAAAGCCAGTTGCTGTGCGCGGTCCACGATTTGGCGCTGTTGGACAGCGAAGGCTTCGGTTCTTTGGGCAGCGAGCACATCTTCCCCTATCTGCAAGTGCTGACGCAGCAAGGCCTGATCCGCAAAGTGGGAAACAAATACACGGGTGTTCTGGAAGCGTATCCGGCCGCGGAAGTCTCGCTACGCAACATTTCCAGCCAGATCCAGATCCTGGCGGAGGGCAAACAGATCGGCTGGGTGGACGCCGCTAGCGCCCTCTGGATGCTGCATCCGAACGCCATCTACCTGGACCAGGGCGACACCTGGATCGTCCGCAGCCTGGACCTGAAGGAAGGCAAGGCCGAGATCGAGCCGGCCACCGTGAACTATTTCACCCAAACCTCACGCAGCACCGAAATCGAGGACCAGAACTTGCTCAACCGCCAACCCGTGCAGGGTGGCGCCAAATACCTGGGCCAGGTGAAGGTCACCACCACCATCACCGGATTCAAGAAACTGAAGTTTTACACCCAGGAAGTGCTGGGCCGCGAACCTCTGGACCTGCCTCCCACCGAGTTGGATACCGTCGCCTGGTGGATCGGGCTCTCCCCGGAAACCGTCGCGAAAGTGAAAGCCCAGGGCCTCTGGAACATCGCACCCAACGACTATGGCAAGGACTGGCCGCTGCTCGTGAAACAAGTCCGCGAGCGCGATAAGTTCCTCTGCCAGCATTGCGGCGTCGCCGAAACCGACGGCCAGCACCACGTCCACCACATCGTGCCCTTCCGCAAGTTCGCCACCACCGAGGAAGCCAATCAATTGGTGAACCTCGTCACCCTGTGCTCACGCTGCCATCGCCTGGCCGAGCAAAACGTCCAGATGCAGAGCGGAATCTCCGCCCTCGGCTATCTGCTGGTCAACCTCTCGCCCTTTTTCGTGATGTGCGACCGCAAGGACATCGACGTCTTCACCGAGGACAAAAGCCCGCTCGCCAACGGCGATCCGGTGATCCTGATCTACGACAACATCTCCGGCGGCATCGGACTTTCCCGGAAACTTTTCGAACTGCACGCCAAAGTCCTGGCAGCCGCGCTGGACCTGGTTACGAAGTGCCCCTGCGCCATGGGCTGCCCTTCCTGCGTAGGTCCCGTGGCGGAAAACGGAGCCGGCGCCAAAGACCACGCCATCGCCATCCTGCGGGAACTGGTATCAGGATAGCGTGATAAAGGCTTGGGAGCACGCTTGGCCATGCGTGGCTGAGTGAGTGAATGAAGGATCACAGAGTTTTCCAATGCTGTTTAACTTGAAGAAAAACGCTGCTGAAGTTATCAGCAGGATCGAGGCTGAGGCACTGCTCCGGGAACGCTTCCGCCTGGAACGCTTTCACGATCTGCAATGGGAGGCGATCAGCGCTGTGCTGAAAGGCGAAAGGGTATTGCTGATCGAAAAAACCGGCTTTGGGAAATCCCTCTGTTTCCAGTTTCCCGCCCTTCTGTTTGATGGCCTGACTGTGATATTTTCTCCGCTGATCGCTTTGATGCGGGATCAGGTGGGCAAACTCCGGGAACTGGGTATCGCAGCGAAATGCATAAATAGCAACCAAAGCCCGGAGGAAAACCTCTGCATTATCCAGGAAGCGAAAGAGGGCTTGCTCAAGATCCTATACATTGCTCCAGAACGCCAGGAAAACTCGCTCTGGCTGGAAGAGGTGCGTTCCATGAGGCTTTCGATGGTGGTGGTTGATGAAGCCCATTGCATATCGGTTTGGGGGCACGATTTCCGCCCCGCCTACCGCAGGATCGTGAACCTGGTCAATCTGCTGCCCAAGGGTTTGCCCGTGCTGGCAACCACAGCTACCGCCACGAAACAAGTTGAACAGGACATTGCTGCTCAGATCACCGGCAAGATAAGAGTGCTGCGCGGCAACCTGCTGAGGGACAATTTCAAACTATATGTGATCCCGGTTGGATCTGATGATGAGAAGCTCATCTGGCTGGGGCAGAACGTTCCGAAATTGAAAGGCACAGGAGTGATCTACACTGGCACTGTGATGGACACGGAAGTGATCTCCAGATGGTTTCAAAAGTTGCAAATCCCTGCCCGGGCCTACAATGGCAGGCTGGATCCAGAGACACGCATAGCCGTGGAGAAAGGTCTGCTGAAAAATGCCTGGAAATGCGTGGTGTCCACGAATGCCCTGGGAATGGGCATCGACAAGCCGGACATCCGCTTCATCATCCACACCCAATTTCCCCAATCGCCCGTGCACTATTATCAGGAGATCGGCAGGGCTGGGAGGGACGGCCAGGAAACCGTGATCATCCTGCTGTATAATCCCGCAGACAGGGAATTGCCGGAAGCCTTCATCGAAGGGGCCAAACCTTCTGCCTACAAGTACGAGAAAGTGATCGAGGCCTTAAAGCAGGATCTGCTGGATGAAAAAGAACTGATGCAGGCCGCCAACCTCCGCCAAACACAGTTCCGGGTGATCAAGGCCGACCTGATCGAACTGGGCATCATCCGCGAAGTGACCATCGGAAAATCCGCCAAATACGAATTCGTAGCCCGTTCCAAGCCCTTTGACCCGAAGGTGTTTGAAGCTGTCAAAGCCGCCAAAACCAGAGATCTGGATGCCATGATCGAATACGCGGAATGCACGGAATCCCGGATGAGGTTTCTCTGCAACTTCCTGGGCGATCCCACGAACAAGGATTACCAAAACTGCGACAATACCGGCTTGCCCAAACACAGGGTCACACTCACTCCGGAATGGATCGAGTTGCTGGAGGAGTTTCACGCCAGTTATTTTCCCGATCTGGAGACCGAACACAGAGGAACCAGGCTGGTTAAGGGAGTTGCCGCTTCTTTCTATGGAGTGTCCCAGGTGGGCTCCGCAATCCATCGCTCCAAGTATGAAAACGGGGGCGACTTTCCCGATTGGCTGATTCGGCTGTTGCTGAAAGCATACCGGAAAAGATACGCGAGCGAGCAGTTTGACCTGATTCTCTACATACCTCCCACAGTATCAGGCGATCTGGTGCGCCATCTGGCCGAAAAAGTCTCTACTATCCTGAAGATTCCAGTGCTGCACATTCTGGCTAAAAGCAGGCACACCCTGGAGCAGAAAACCTTTGAGAACTCCTACCTGAAATCCGGCAACATCGCCGGAGCGTTTATCCTGGCCGATACAGACTTTGTTCGAGACAAGAAAATCCTGCTCATCGACGATATCTTCGACAGCGGAGCCACAATCCTCGAGGCGGGCAAATATCTCACTGAAAGCGGAGCCGCGATGATCGCGCCTCTGGTTTTGGCCAAGACTGTGGGCGGAGACAGGCTATGACCTCGCGGATTGCTTTCGCCGCAGGCCTTAATCGCTTATCATATCTGAAAGAACTTTGCCTGCCCTCAATGAACAAGGAACGTCAATGCTGAAAAATGCCGCGCACTGGATCACTCTGGCGCATTTGCCGCGCTGGAACCATCAGAAGATCAACTATTTGGTCAAGAGCATTTACGCCGATCAGAAATCCGATCTGGAGGAGTTCTTTTCTCTGCAACCAACGGAATGGCAGGATCTATATCAGCTGGATGAGAACGATATCCTGGCTTTGAGCGAAGCCCGCAGCCAGATCCCCAACAATGCCTTTCTGGCGGAAACCCTCTACAATCAGGGCTTCGAACTTATCCCCATCATTGCCCCCCAGTACTCACCCACCCTGAAAGAAAACCTCAAACTCACCTACTCGCCGCCCCTGCTCTACGTAAAGGGCAACCAGGAACTGCTGGTAGAGGATTCCATCGCGGTAGTGGGCTCGCGCAACGCTTCGGATATCAGTTTGAAGTTCACCGACAACATAGCCAAAGCCGCCACTGAAAACTATCAGGTGGTGGTTAGCGGGTTTGCCAAGGGTATAGATAAAGCGGCGCTGGATTCGTCCCTGAAGTACATCGGGCATAGCATAATCGTGTTACCGCAGGGTGTGCTGACCTTCGGATCTGGCTATAAGACCTATTACAAGCAGATCATCGACGGCGATGTGCTGGTGCTCAGCACTTTCCATCCCAAATTGCCCTGGAAGGTCGAGCTGGCCATGGCTCGGAATCCCATCATCTATGGCTTGGCCAGGCATATCTACGTGGCGGAGTCCTCTGATTCCGGAGGAACCTGGAGCGGAGTGAAAGACGGACTGCGTAAAGGCAGGGAGATCTTTGTCCGTAAACCTGAACCTGGGGAAAACAACGCCAATGAGCAATTGATATCTCTGGGAGCCAGGCCTGTGGATCTGCAGGGTGTCCTGCTGGAAGTGGATGAGACTGCGTTTCCGCCCGCCTCTTCAACAACTGAACTGGAAGAGAAGATCCGCTCCTTGCTTGCTGAAAAGCCCCTGTCCGCCAAAGATATCTGCGCCCTGCTGGAACTCGATTGGACAGCCCGCCGAATGAGCGATTATCTGAAGGGTTTACAAGGCATCAAGACAGTAAAATCCGGCCGCCTTAACAAGTATGTATCCCAAGACGCCGTGGATGAGCAGGAAACGATTGACCTCTAAGTGTATGGCAGATTGTTGTGCCCAGAACATCCATGCTTCGCCTCCCGAGCTCATTACGGGGTCATTGCGCGCTCATTGCGCGCTTTGCCCGTAATGAGCGCGCAATGACGGCGCAATGGTTCTGGGAAGGAACTGGCCAAAAAGCGGCCGCGCAGTGCCCTTTCCTGAAGTTTTACTTTGCCCAAAAGGCTTGAATTGACGAAGCACAGCACAGCGAACCCTAGGCAGCGATCCAATTGAAAATTGTGAGAAATCAATATATTCTATTCCCAACCCGGAGTTGATTATGAGCGACATCTGCGTGTGCGGAGTGCACTGCGCCACCCACTGCAAAGCTTACCAAACCGAGTGCGAAGGCTGCATCGAACTGGGCGGCAAGATATCCTGGGCGGTGTTTTACGGCAAGGAATACTGTCCGATCTACGAATGCGTGATGCGCAAGGGCCTGGCATCCTGCGCGGAATGCGGACTCGCGCCGTGTGAGATTTGGAAACTCACCCGCAATCCCGATGCCTCGGACGAGGAATTCGCCGAAGATATCGCCCGACGGATGAGCAATCTGGCCCTTTTAGCCAAACGTTCCTGACCGCAAGGGTATTTCCGTGCCGGGAAACAACCGCTTCAACGCGGCGTAAGCAAGGCCCCGGAGAAGGATATCCGCCTCAGTTCAGGGCTGTCACCCGGTAATACCTCTGTGGGTTGGCTACCTGGAAGTCACAGCCGGCCCATCCGTCGCCCAGAGATGGATCGAGGATGGCGGAGTGCAAGACTGTAAAGGGCCCGGTGGGAGCCGGAGCCGAATAGACCCGGTAATAGACGGCATTGGGAACTTCAGCCCAACTAAGGCGCAGCACAGTGCCCTCCACAGCGAAAGCGACGCTGGCCGGAGCAGCCAAAGCGGAGCCCTCGCCGAAGGTGATCTGCCGGCCCCAGACGCCATCCAGGAAAGGCCGCCAGATGCCGGTTTGGTAAGGATCGACGGCTTGGTTGGCCACATAGTTTGCGTTGGCGAGGCTGCCATTGAAATACCATTGGGCTGGCCCCAGTTCGGAGACCAGTTGGCAGCCCTGGCTGGTGCCGATGGTTCCGGCATTGCGCACGTATTGGTCGGTTGTTCCATTCACGAGCAGTCGGTATACATAAATCTCGCCATAGTTGTAAAGGTCGCCGGCGGTTTCCAGGTAAAGCACGCCGCCGTAAAGGCTGTTGGTGACGCTCTGATAGTTGGCGAGGCGCTGGCTGACTACCAACGTGCTGGTCCAATAGTCCTGGTTGCGCAAGACGCCCTGGTTGGTCAAGCGGCCGATGGTTACGCCGCCGGCAACGAAAACCGTACCGGAAGTTATGATGTTTTCAGCGCTGGAATCCTGCAGGAAAGCGGCCGCGCCATACAGGACGCTGGTGTTTCCGCCCACCAGATGGACTCCGACCAAGCGGCAGTTTTGCAGATCCAGGCTGAAATCCGCGCGTCCGTCATGCAAGGTCAGCGTATTGCTGTAAAACTCGAAACGGGTTCCGGACAGGCGGAGATTGCTGAGCAGACGGACCGGATTTCCGGCGTCTGGAGCGTAGATATTGGGCGTCCAGATAACTGGCGCGGAGGCGCTTTGCCAGATCTGGTGCTCGTTGCCGCCCACGAAGTCGACGCGGTAGTTAGTGAGCAGTCCATAATCGTAAAAATCCCCACCCAGAGCCAGATAGAGGGAACCACCTGCTCCGTGGTTGTTCAGTTCGCCATGGTGTGCCAAGCTTTGGGTGACGCTGAGGGTCGCGCTCTGGTAGGCGACATTGCGCAGAATGGCATTGTTGGCGAGGATTCCCGCCGTGACGGTCCCTTTCAGCTCGAAGTTGCCGTTGAAGACGATCCGGTCGGCAGTTACGTTCTCCAGATAGAGCGCGTTAAGATTCAACTCGCTGGTTTCTCCGCCGGAGAATACTGTATTCCGGATGTAGCCGCCCGATTGGGTGATTCCGTAACTCTCATCAGTGATCGGGTCGAAAAGGATAACCTGGTTGCCGTTCAGATCGATGCCCGTGCCTGTGAAACTGAGGTCGGAGATCAGCCGGGCCGATCCTGAGGAACTGGAGGTCAGATAGCTGCAAGTTATGGCCGGAGCGGCCGGGCTCTGCCACAGGAGGTGGAGTTCCGTTCCCGCCAAGTTGGTCTGGTAGTTGGAAAGCGTGGCGAAGTTGTAAAGGCTGCCGTAAAGGTTGAGGTTGAAAGTTCCGCCGGCAGGATGGTTCATGACCGAGCCATGGTTGTCCAGCCGCTCCATGACGTTCAGGTCCGACGTTCCGTAGATTGGAGTGTAGATCTGGGCGTAGTTGATCAGGTAATCGACGTTCAAGTGCCCGATGATCTGCACCCCGCCCTGTAAAACGATCTCATCGGCGGTGGTGTTCTGCAGCCAGAAACCGTCGTTGCAGGTGATGCTGGCTCCGTTGCCGCCCACAATCTGGGCATCGCGCAGCGACCCCTGACCGCCATATCCGTAGCCGGTCAGATGGTGGACGGAACTGCCGTTCAGAACCAGGGAGGCGTTGTTCATCAGGATGTTGGTGCCCGCTCCAACCACCAGATCCGTGTCCAGAACCAATGGGCTGTAGGAATAGGTATCCTCCAGGAACCACGGATTGAAACTCCCCGAATTGCTCAGATGCTGGGCGTTCATCCCGCTCAGGTTCAGATGCCAGGCTGTAAAGGTTCCGGAATTGTTGATCGCGTTCGACACCATGATGGTGAGGTTCCCCGGATTGTAGCCCCAGGCGTAGTTTCTGATCGTGCCAAGGTTTAGCAGGCTGCCGTTGACTACCACGCCGGTTTGGTTGCCGGGCTGGTTCATCAGGTCTCCAGAGCCTCCGACAGTCAGGTTGGCGCACCCATGGGGAGAATTCACGTTGTCCACATAGACGGTGCTGTTGATAACTACGTTGTCGCCGGAGTTTGGCGCCATCCCTCCGACCCAGGTCGCGGAATCGCTCCAGTTTCCTCCAGCGGTTGTGGAATAGATGGTCAGGGCCATCAGCGGACCCAGGTAAACAAGACAAAACAAGATTGCGAAAGCGTTCTTCATCATCAACTCCTTTCGGAGATGTTCCGTGCGTGCCGCGAGATTTGTCAATGAAATACAATGGCCTGTCTCAGTTTGTATTCGGTCCGGTGGTATCTGCTTCAATCTTGGCAGAACGCAGATATTGCTTGACATCATGAGGGAAACAAGCGATTCTGGCCTTGTAAGCAAGGAGCATATATGCAACGATGTTTACTTTTGGCTGTGATCCTGGCTTGTGCGCTGGGAAGTTTATCCGCGGCTTGGCTGCAAGAGGGTTTTGAGGGCGATGCCTGCCCGCCTAATGGATGGATCCTGCGCAACGGGCCAACCGACAGCGCGCCTCAAACCCCGGTGGAATTGGTGCGGGACGAGCGTTATGAGGGTTTCCAAGCCCTGCAACTGGGTTCGGAGGATACTGTTCCCCACGGCGACCTATACCTGATCACGCCTATGATGGAGCCCACCCCGTATTCCGAGAATGGAAAGTTTATCAAGTTCTGGTACTATTGCAAGCCTTCCCTGCCGGTGAAATTCCGCATCGGCTGGTCCTCCACGGATAACGAAATCGCCAGTTTCAGCTGGGCCAAGAAGGCCTTCATAACCAAAGGCTATTGGTGGCAGGAGTTCTCCCTGGAAAAAATCCCCAGCAACGCCCGCTTCATCGCCCTGCATTATCTGGCGGAAAACAAGGGCCCGATCAGGTTGGACGAGATCAGCGGCCCCAGTCTGGAAACCGAACCCCTGATATTCGATCCGGAGCCGGACACTTTCCAGAACTGCTACCTGTGGCAGCCCGCGACCATGCTGGTGGAGATTGAACGTTATAAGAACATTTGGTCGGAAATCGACTTCTGGCTGTATTCCATCACTCTGGACGGACCCGAATGCTTCGAACTGGTGGAAATGCCCGAGCTTCCCATGCTGCTCAAGCACGCCGCCAGCGTCTACGTTAAAATCGTCTATACCGCGCCGGATACGGAAACCCACACCGCCACCCTGAACATCAACGGCGGCGTGGCCAGCCTCGACATCTCCGGAACCGCCACCCAATTGGAAGCCTGGGGGGATATCTGCGCCTATCCTGATGATTTGCCGATAACGGAACTGGGTTGTGTCAGATCCACCCAAGGCCTGCACAATGATTACACTGCGGAGATGTTCACCGGCCTGACGGCCGATCCCCTCTACCTTTCCGGGAACGACTGGGTGGGGCGCCTGGAATTACCCTTTTACGGAGCCCTGGACCTCGTGCTCTTTAACAGCGAGAGCGCCGTCGCAAAAAAACAGCAGATCGGCGTCTTCCTGGTGAAGGACATCCCCAGCCGGGAACATCCCGCCCCGCTCATTGCCCAAACAGGCGCCTGGAACCAGCCCTGGCAAATCTCCGGAGTTTTGGCCGGCCCCGGCACTTACTATGTGATCGTGGACAACTGCCCGCCTCCCGAATACGCGGCGTTCAAACTCTGGTGGCTGTTCAAGTCCGCCGATGAGCCGCCCAATCCGGCCGTTCTGCTTTGGCCACAGCCAGACACCGGCAAACTGGATACCGGAGGCGTCGTCCTCAAATGGACCAGCGGAGGAGGTTTAGTACGAGGCTACAAGTTTTACCTGGGCACGAACTACCCGCCCTCCAATCTCGCCAACGGAGAGGATCTGGGCCTGGTTACCGAAAAGGAGATCCAGAGAATAACCGCGACCAGCGACACCACCATCTACTGGCGAGTCGTGCCCTACAACGAGAACGGCGAGGCTCCGGATTGCGAGGTTTGGTCTTTCGTCTTGGCCGGTAGCCCTTGACACAGGATGGAAAAAACCAAGGCCACAGGAGCAGGTCCCGTGGCCTTGGGGTGAGAAATCAGCCAGGCCGGTTATTTGGGCAGGTCTATGGCGAAGTTGTAGGTACCGGCCTTGATCAGTTGCTGGTATTTGCCGAAACGGGAATTGCTGTTGAACAGGGCGTCGGCATTCACGTCGTCATAGAGTTTGTAGAGGGCTCGCGCCGCCTCATAGGTCTTGGCGTCGATGGAAGCGGTTCCCGGGGCAAAGAGTTTTTCCTCCCAATCGTCGCCACCCAGCGGCGCTTTGCCTTTGGCGGAGGCCGCGGCAAGGACGATCAGGGCTTCGATCTGGTCTTTGCTCATGTTGTAGGAATCCCGGGACTGTAGTTCGCTGAAGTTGATGTAAATGGCCTGTCCGGGCAGGATATAGACCATCTGCTTGTCCTGGGAGTTGGTGAAGAATTTCAGGCGCAGTTTGGTGCCGCCTGTGGTGGCTTTGTCCAGCATCTGCTGATAGGCGTCCGAAGCTGCCGAAGCGGTGAGTTTTTGGTCCGTGGTTTCCTCGATGTCGGCGCGGGGCTTGTTCGCGGCTGCCACATCCTCTTTCTGTTTCTTGGATTTCTTTTTATCCTTGGCCTTCGCCACTTTTTCGGTTTTTACTTTTTCGCGAGGCTGCCGGGGATTCTTGTTCAGGGATTGGGCGTACCAGACCACCGCCGCCAGGAAAGCCAATACGACCAGCCAGATGCCGATGGGCGGGAACTTCCGCTTTCTGGGGGTACGCACAGGTTCGCTCCCCAAAGAGAACGGCGTGCATTGCTGCACCTGGACCACCACCACGGTCACGTTGTCGGCGCCGCCCCGTGTGTTGGCCATTTCCACCAGGTTGTAGCAGGCCACCATGGGTTCCTCGCTCATCTGCTGAAGCAGTTCGCGGTCCTTCACATAATCGGTGAGCCCGTCGGTGCAGAGCAAAAAGACGTCGTCCTGCTTCAAGGCGTGGGGTCCGGAGATTTCCGGGGCGTAATTGCTGCTGCCGATGGCTTTGGTGATGACGTTACGCTGGGGATGGCTGACGGCTTGCTCGCGCGAAATGATGCCGCTGTCCACCAAGCCCTGGACTTCTGAGTGGTCCTTGGTCAGTTGGTTGAGTGAACCACCGCGGCTCAGATAAAGGCGGCTGTCGCCGGTATGGGCATACCAGTAGTTGGCGCCCTGGATCAAGAGCAGCACCAGGGTCGTGCCCATGTCGGCCAGGTCGGGATCGTTGCTCACGGCTTCCAGGATCTTTTCCTGGGCGAAATCGACGCTGCGGGAGATCACGTCCTGCTCTTCCCCGGGCATATAGTGGGTCTCGATGAAGTTGCGGATGCTTTCCACGCAAATGCGCGCCGCGATGTCCCCGCCCTGTTGGCCGCCCATTCCGTCGCAGACCAGGTACAGGTGTCCGAATTCGCCTTCGAAGCTGCCCTGGTAGTCTTCATTCTTCACGCGGGACGGGTTTTTGCCGATATCCGTCTGATATGCGGCTCTCAGCCTGACTGTGCTTGTATCCATGGTGTCTCCCTATAATCTTGCCTGCCTTTGGGGCAAGCTGTAGTTGGCATTTGGGCGCGCAGGCGATCCTGAGCGCATTTTCGGTGTGAATACCTTATGAAAGAAAATCCCGTATATGTCAAGGATTTATTTCTGGAGTCTGGATCCCCATCCGCCGACGATCCACTGTCGGACCTCCCCCGGATTTCGCGGGGGGCGCGGCAGAGGGTCGGGACAGGACCGCCGTCAAGCCACTAAGGCGAGTCAAGCAGCCAAATACGGTCTGCTCAGATTCAATGACCCTGGAATCACCCACCTTTTTTCCAGAGGGACTGATTTCCTCATTCTGGTTCAGACAGGCTTGCGACCAGTCGGGTAACGCCACGAGAAATCATTTGACAGGATTAGTTCTGGATAAAAGACTGGATTTTCGAACGCAAAGGAGCGACAAATGAGCTCATTGACCGTGCTGGGCTGCATGTGGGGCGACGAAGCCAAGGCGAAGATCGTGGACTTTCTGGGTGCCTCGGCGGACGTAGTGGTCCGCTTCCAGGGCGGCGCCAATGCCGGCCACACCATCGTGGCGGATGGGGTGAAGTACGTCTTCCACACAGTACCATCGGGCATCCTCTATCCGGGCAGCAAATGTGTGATCGGTTCGGGCACCGTGGTCGATCCCTTCGGTTTGCAGGAAGAGATGCAGGCGCTGATGCAGAAAGGCATCGAGTTTACCGGACGCTTGTTCATAGACGAGCGGGCCGGCCTGGTGTTGCCGCTGCACAAGGCTTTGGACAGCAGCACCGAGGAGACTTTGGGCAAAGCCAAGATCGGCACCACTGGCAAGGGCATCGGCCCAGCCTACTCCGATCAGACCGCCAGATGCGGTTTGCGGCTGGGCGACCTGAAGCATCCCGGTTGGCTGAAAGAGCGCCTGGCGAGTCTTTACCGTTATCACGGGCAGGAAATCTCCACTCGTCGCTTGAACGCCGAACTCAAAGCCCTGGCTGAAGTTGGGGAATTTTTGAAACCATTCGCCGACCAAGCCGACGCTTTGGTGCGGGAATGGTATCTGGCGGGGCAGTCCATCCTCTTCGAAGGCGCGCAGGGGACTTTACTGGACCTCACATACGGCAGCTATCCCTTTGTGACCTCTTCGCACACGATCTCCGGCGGAGCCAGCACTGGCACGGGTTTTCCGCCCCGCTGGCTGGATCGGAGCATCGGAGTTTACAAGGCCTATGCCACACGAGTGGGCGAAGGCCCTTTCCCCACCGAACTTTTCGACGCCACGGCGGAGCGCATCCGCAAAACGGGCAACGAATACGGCGCCACCACAGGACGTCCCCGACGCATTGGCTGGTTCGACGCCGTTGCGGGCAAATACACCGCCGCGCTCAATGGCATCGACAGCCTGGCCGTGACCCTGCTGGACGTACTTTCCGGCATTCCGGAACTGAAGATCTGCACGGGATACTGGCTGGGAAACAGGAAACTGGCCGGCTGGCCTTCCCATCCCCTTGAACTGGCGGAAGCGCAGCCAGAATACCTGGCTCTGAAGGGTTGGGACGCTGATCTGGGCAAGCTGCGCAGCCTTTCCCGCCTGCCCAAAAACGCCCGGGAATATCTGGAGGCGATCCAGGACCTGCTGGAAGTACCGGTGAAACTGGTCTCAGTGGGCAAAGACCGCACCCAAACCATTGTAGTAAAATGAACAAGCGAGGCACAACCATGCGTTACACACTCCTCCTGGCCATGCTGATGGCCGCTCTGGGACTGGCGGCTCAAAGCGCCGACAGCCTGGAATTTCCCTCTCCGCAATTTGTGAACCCCATCTTTGACAGTTTTTCCCGCAACTATATCTCCTCCAGCGCCATGGGACGCGGTTACACTGGCGTCGCCATTCCCGGCGGAGTGGACAACGTCCTGATCAACCCCGCCGCATATATTCCCTCCAAGGCGTCCCTGCATCTCGAGCTGCTGGTTAAACCCCCGGTGGACGTCGATTTTTACTCACCGGAAGACCGGCTGACCTCCACGGCTCCATTCGGCGTGGTGGGCGTCGGAGGAAAACTGCTGCCCAATGTTACTGGAGCGCTGCTCTATAGCCTGCCCAAGACCCTGAAACTGGACGATTTCAGCGTGGAAATGAACATGGGCTACTACGTCCTGATGCGCTACCCCAGCTTCAACCTGCACCAGGTGACTGCCAACGCTGCCTGGCAACTCGGCGATTTAAGCATCGGGCTGAATCTGCACAACCAGGTCTATTACCTGTCCGACGTCACTTTTTTGCGCACTTTCGAACGGATCCGCCAGGGCAAATACTTCCTGCGGCCCCAATTGGGCTTGCTCTACAGCGGAGACAAGTTCAACGCCGGACTCAGCGTGACGCCGCCGCAAAACGCCAATTGGGACCTGAAATACGTGGAGTACGACACCCAGTTGCCGCTCAACGCGGTTCTGGGCGCGGCTTACAAGACGGGAAACGCGCGCTTCACCGCTGAAGCGGACTTTGAACAGGACAGCGCGATCTCGGACGCTTACAA
Organism: Candidatus Cloacimonadota bacterium; assembly: GCA_027318475.1. Classification (GTDB taxonomy): domain Bacteria; phylum Cloacimonadota; class Cloacimonadia; order Cloacimonadales; family Cloacimonadaceae; genus Syntrophosphaera. The sequence continues at coordinate 15,997 of DAHVPC010000024.1, forward strand.
AGACCGCTACACCATCCGTTTGGGCGCTGAGACCACCATCCGCCGCTTCAGTTACCGCGCGGGTTACATCTACCATCCCGAAGTCTGGCATGGCAATTACAAACTTCCAGTGAACACCACGGCCAACGCCGATACGGCGCTCTGGTGGAACGACGTGCCTTTGGGCGGATTCCTGGGCGAAAACACGCAGCACATCCTCACCGCTGGCGCCAGTTGGCACCACCGCGACGCCAACCTGAACCTGGGCTTCCTCATCGATGTGGCGGGAAAAGCCCCTGTAGCGCAGGTCAGCGCGTCGCTGGACCTGTATCTGAGCGCTTTTAAAAACAAGAAATTCCTCTTCTTCGACTAAATGGCTGACGTCCAGATCCGCAAGATCGAGGCCTACGAGCTGCCGGTTCTGGAAGCCGCGGTGGCGGACTTCTTGGCCAACGCGCGTGGTTCCAGGATCAAGCGCTGCAAGCGCGTGTTGCTCAAGCCCAACCTGCTGGGCGCTTTTGCGCCTGAACGCGCCGTTACCACGCATCCCGCCGTGCTGGAAGCCCTGATCCGCTATTTCCTGGACCGGGGCAAAGAGGTCTGGATCGGCGACAGCCCTGGAGGCAGCGTCAACGCGGATAGCGTCTGGAAGACCTGCGGCTTGTTGGATCTGGCGGAGCGCTACCCGGTGAAACTGGTCAACCTTTCCACCGCCGGGTTTCGCGAACTCGAGCATGCGGGAATATCCCTGAAAGTCTCCGAAGTGTTTTGGCAATGCGGGATCGTGATCAACGTCGCCAAATACAAAACCCACGGCATGATGGCCTTCACGGGCGCCTTGAAGAACCTCTACGGCCTCATTCCGGGACTGGTGAAAACCGAGTACCACGGCCGCTATCCCAACAACCGGGATTTCGCCGCCATGCTGCTGGCCCTCTATGCCCTCACCGGACCCAAGGTCAACTATAGCTTCATCGACGGTATCACCGGCATGGATGGGGTCGGTCCCTCAGCTGGCAGGGTGCGGAATTTCGGCCTGCTGCTAGGTTCTACCTCGATCCCCGCGCTCGATTACATAGCCGCGAGGATGCTCGGTTTCAGCCTGCGCGACGTCCCTTATCTGCTGCCCGCCCTGCATCTGGACGGGATCCTGCCATCCCGCGTCAGCGTTCCCACCAGTTTCCGCCATTTCCAGATCCCGGACGCGGATATCAAGGCGGTGAAATTCAGCGCCGACCTGCTCAAACTGGTGCCCCGCTTCGCTCGCCACGGCTTCAACAAAGTGTATTCGATCCAATTGCGGGTGAGCACGCGCTGCCGGAAATGCGGCATCTGCGTGCAAAGTTGCCCGGTGCAGGCTATCTCCGCCGCCACTGCCACCCGTTTTCCCTCCATCAACCAGAATAAATGCATCAAATGCATGTGCTGCCACGAAATGTGCCCGCATCGGGCGATCGACATCCACAAGTCTTTCGTGGCCAGGATGGTGTCTTCATGAAAAAACAACGGTCCGGAAACAGCAAGGCCCTGCGCCTGGTTTATCTGGCGCTGATCCTCTTTCTCCTCAGCTGGATCCTGCTCTGGGGCAGCAACAGCTTCTATCAGGTCTGGAAGCAGAAGCAGAGCATCCAGAAACTGCAGATCCAAAGCGACAAACTCGCGGCCGAAAACGACAGTCTGCGCCGCGAAACCTACCGCCTGAAAACCGATCCTGACGCCGCCGAAGAGGTCGCCCGCGAACAACACGGCATGATCAAGCCGGACGAGGTCATCTACCGCTTCAAACCGGCCCAGGCCGACACTCTGGCGAAAAGGAAGCCTTGATTCTGATGGCAGTTCAGGCATGAGCCGGGAGAAGAAGGCAGGCAACCCTCCGCCAGCGCCCAAAACAGGCGGAGAGCGGGTACTGCTGCCGAAACAGACCCGGCAGATGCAGGATCTGGTCGCTTCTTTGCTGGATAGCAGCGGCAACCAGCGCGAATACCTGATCTCCGTGCTGCTCTCGCAGGTTTCGCCCTCATCGCTCAGCGAGCCTTCGTACAAAGCCGTCCGCGCCCTCAACTCCGCCCTGATCAAGCAACTGATCACATCCTTGCGTGCTGGGCGCAGCGTTCCCCTTTCCACTGTATTGGAATTCTGCAAGTATATAAACCTGTTCCCCCTGGAGCGACCCGCCCAGTTCCACGCCGCCTTGCAAACCGCTTTTACCCATGCGACTGAGCATACCCAAGAGCAGTATCAGCAGCTGGAAGAAGTGGAACTGCTGAGCCTTCTGGCCGCTCTCGACGACGTCCCCACCTCGGTTTTGTCGCTGGAAGAACTGGAAAGCCGCAGCGCTCCCGCCAATTCCTGCCTGCACATCGTGCACCAATTCTCATTGGCCAAACTGATGGCGCAAAACGGCAAACTGCGCGACTTCACTTCGCTGTGGCTGCGTTTGGCCAGCGACGTCTATCAGCAGGAAGGTGCGGAAGCGGCCATGTTCATCCTTCTCAACTGGATCAAAATGCTCGATTGGGGCAACCGGACCGCCACCAAAAAACTCCTGCTGCTCAAGTTCGGCGCGACCCTCAAAAACGCCGGCAACCTACTTTCCGCCATCCTGCTCTATGAACTCTTTTCGCTGGAGGACAAGCTGGTGAGTCCGCCGGAAAAGATGCACTACGCCCGGCAACTCCTCAAACTGCCGGGAATCCTGCTCAATCCTCAGCAGCAGCAACATGTTTACTTTTTCGCCGGAAACTACTACTCCGGGATGCAACTCAATATCCGGCAATCCATCCGCTACTACCAGCATTCCAACTACTATCTGCACAGGGCTTGGATCCATCTGCAGTCACTTTCCGGCTTCCTGCGCGAAAAACTGCCCCCGCTTAAATACACTGCTGTTTCGCCGCAACTGGAGCGCCGGGTGATCGACCTGGAAAGCCAGATGAGCCTGCAGAACAACGCCTATGTGGAAACCCTGCACGCCAACTATGACCAGATCCGCGAACTTTACCGCAAGGTGGAGGAACTCTCCGTTACCGACAAACTCACCGGGCTGCGGAACCGCCGTTTTCTGTCCGACAACACCCACTACCTGTTCCAACTGGCGGCGCGCCACAAGGCCTCCATCTGCTTCGGCATGCTGGACATCGACCATTTCAAACTGGTGAACGACGCCCATGGCCACCTGGCCGGAGACCAGGTGCTGAAGAGCTGCGCCAGGATGCTCGCCAAAGGATACCGCCGCAGCGACCTGATCATCCGTTACGGCGGCGAGGAATTTCTGCTCGTCTTTTTCGACACCAACCAGGAGCAGTTCTGCCACCTGATGGACGACCTGCGCAAGAAACTGGCGGCGCATACCTTCACCTACAAAGGCGTGCCCATACGCATCACCGTGAGCATCGGGGTCACCTGCGAAACTGCCCCCTGCCTCACTGAAAAAGCCCTCCACGCCTGCGTCGAAAGGGCCGACGCGGCCATGTACCAGGCCAAGAATGGCGGCCGCAACAGGGTCGTCGCCTACCAGGCCTGAATTTCCATCTTGACAGTTAGGCCCGTCCGGATTTCTTATTGCCCAAAGGAGTTTTGCCATGGCTAAAATTGTTGTGAAAGACCTGAACAAATTTTACGATAACGGCTTCCACGCCGTCAAAGACGTGTCTTTTGAGGCCGAGGACCAGGAATTCATGGTCCTGGTGGGACCTTCCGGCTGCGGTAAAAGCACCATCCTGCGCATGATTGCCGGACTGGAGGAAATCTCCAGCGGCAACATCTGGATCGGCGAGCGCCTTGTCAACACCGTCCCGCCAAAAGACCGCGACATCGCCATGGTCTTTCAAAACTACGCCCTCTATCCCCACATGAGCGTGTACGACAACATGGCCTTCGCCCTCAAACTACGCGGCGAATCGAAGCCGGACATCAAGGCCAAGGTCCTCCACTCCGCCAAACTCCTGGGCATCGAAAGCATGCTCAAAAACAAGCCTGGCCAACTTTCCGGAGGCCAACGCCAACGTGTGGCTTTGGGCCGCGCCATCGTCCGCAATCCCAAGGTCTTCCTCTTCGACGAACCGCTCTCCAACCTGGATGCCAAACTCCGCGTAGCCATGCGCGCCGAAATCGTCAAACTCCACCACCAACTGGAAAATACCATGATCTACGTCACCCACGACCAGGTGGAAGCCATGACCATGGCCGACCGCATCGTGGTGATGAAGGACGGCGTCATCCACCAGATCGACACTCCGCTCAACATCTACAACGACCCCGCGAACGTCTTCGTGGCGGGCTTCATCGGTTCGCCCGCCATCAACATGGTGGAAGGCAAACTCAGCGGCAGCGGCGGCGACCTGGTCTTCGACAGCGGCGATTTCACCCTCAAGGCCCATCCCAACCACAAGAAAGCCCTGGAGCCATTCCTGAACAAGCCCATAATCATGGGCATCCGTCCCGAGGATATCTACGACGCCCGCTTCGATTCCATGGCCGATTTCCCCCAGGGTTTCACCACCGTGTGCGACCTTGTGGAGCCGCTGGGCAACGAATACCACGTTATCCTCAAGACGCCCAAATACAGTTTCACCGCCCGCTTCGACCCCAAGGAACTGCCCAAAATGGGGCAGGACCTGGCGATCAGCCTGAACATGCTCAAGGCGCATTTCTTCGATCCCGGCACCGAAGCCCGCGTAGTTTAGGGCTAAAGAGCACAGCACGGCGGTTCACAGAGGAGTAAGGATGCCGCATAAAGTGATCCTCTGCCTGATTGGCTTCCTCTGGACCGCGTTTCTGGCGGGTGTGGTCTCGGAAGACTCCGCCTCCGCCAACGCCCTTTCCGGCGTCACCCTACTCTCCACATCGCTCAGCGACCTAGCCCTCTCGCCAGCCATTCCAGCCGCCGGCATCGGCTTTTCCTGCCATCTGCCTTTCGGCATTCCCAGCGCCGCTGTCTATTCACTGAATACCGCTTCCAGCGTGGGTCCCTTCCTGGTAAACAGCGGCGGGGCTTTTCTGGAGCACACGGATTACCGCCGGCAGAATTTCCACCTGGGGCTTGCCTGGCACTACGAGTACATCAGTGTGGGCGGCGCTGGCCATCTGCTCTATGAAAAGTTCGGCGACCTGGCCAGTTACCACTCCTGGAACGGCAACCTGGCGCTCTGTATCCGCGGTGAGGACTACGGCACGGAGATTCGCTGGCTGCACGCTGGCTCCAGAGATTCCGAACTGCACCTGAGCACCAGCACTTATCTGGGCGATGGCATAGCCTGCGCCGCAGACTATGTTTACGTGCCCCATGGAGACGACAATTACCGCTGCGCCACCACTTGCGACATCGGTGGCATTTTCCAGCTGCTGGCATCCTGGCAAAACACGCCTGCGCGTTTTGGCGCCGGATTGAAATTCAACTGCGGCGCGATCGAACTCCTCTACGCCATTCGCACCCATCCGGACCTGAACCTTTCGCACAGCCTGGACCTCGGACTCCGCTGGTGAAGTTCGCCGCGGCCTTGCTGATCCTCTGCCTGGGGGTTTCCTGCGCGGCCGCCCAAACTTTGGACGAACTGGTAGAACTGGACGCAGCCTCTCTTTCGGAGACTGCCTGGCAGGACCTTTACGGCCAGCTGCGCCAGTCCTCACGCTCCCTCAGACTCGCTTCCCGCTATGCCTACAAATCTTCCACCAACTATCTGCAATCGACGCTGCTAACCGCTTTACCTTCTGCCGAACTGCTGCTCAACCAGCGGCAGGACTTGGAAAGCGGTCTCAACCGCGCTAACTTCCTGCTCAGCTTGCGAACTCCAAACCTGAATGCCCAGCTGGGCTCACTGCGTTTTCGCTTTGGCCGCGGACTGGTCTCCGGAAACGGTTCCCGCGCGGTTTCCGACAGCCTGTTCAGTTGGCGCGCGCCTGCTTCGCCGCTCGGTTACACCGCTCTGGGCGCAGGCCTTGCTTATCTCAGCGGAAGTTTCCGGGCCGCCTGCTTCGCCTCCAGCCAGGATCGCGAAACTCGGCTTTCCGGCGAGAAAATCTCCAGCCTGGCAGGAAGCCGTTCCGACCTGCTGAGTTCCACCCGGGAGACCATTCTGGCCGGCGTTTTGGGCTATTCGCGGCCCAACTGGCGAACCGCCGCCCTGCTCTACGCTCAGAGTTACGACAGGGATTTCGCGGCCTCCGGACTGCCCCGCGAACTCGTGGCGGTCAGCCTTTACGCCGCGTTGAACCTGCGCGCCCACAAAGTGGACGGGGAAGTGGCGCTGCTGCAGGGCGAGCCCTACGGCTTCCTGGCCTGGAACTACAGCCGGAAGAACTTCGCCCAGACCATCAGTTACGCCCGCAACGCCCCTTTGCCCAATCTTGCCTATGCCAGCTCCGCCGCGCTTCTCAATCCGGATGCCGGTAGGCAGGAATTCAACTGCGATTTGCGTCTTGGCCTGAGATTCCACACCACGCTGCAATTGCGTTACAGCCTCAATACCGGCTCATCTTTTTCCGGCGGGCAACAATCCCGGCTGCTGGCTTCCGCCAACTATCAAAACCAAGGCAACCAACTCCGGTTCACCCTGGCCAGTTTCGACCGCGAGATCATTTCCCGGATCGATTCCACCTATGTGGTGGCCTCGCCGCGCAACCAGCGCCTGGCTCTGCTGGCCCGCTACCGCTTCCGGACCTGCTGGTACCAGCAACTGGATTGCCTCTACAGCCTGGTGGACCGGCAGGACTTTCGCCAAAACACCTACCGTTTCCGCCTGGCCCTTGGCTACGACCACCTCAATCTGGTCCTCCGGGCCGGATTCCTCAACTGGCAAAGCCCGCGCAGCTTCCTCATCGAGGACGATCTCGACCCCGAATACTATAGCGTTTGCGATTCCGACGACAGCGCCCTTTTCGCCTCTGCTTCCCAAACCTTCAAGGCCTGGAACTACTCTATGTCCGTGCAAAAATCCCTGCTGCATCCCAGCGATTTCCGGCTCAACCTGAGGCTGGGAGTATCGCTGTTGTAATGGAGATCTTTTACAATTCTGAACACTGCTCTCGTATGATCACTTTCATTCCCTGTCCTTGAGGCTGGCTCCCAAGCAGCAGGCGGACCACTGCCGAGCCTCCCGCGGGTTCCGCGGGTGGTGCGCCGGTGGTTCGGCAGAGAATGGCAGGGCAGCCCTTGGGGCGGACTTAGGAAGCCGTCTCAATCTACAGATTTCCCACTGCGCCGCGGATAAATCCTTGACAGATTTACCGCCCCTACATGGCTTTACGTATGCGGCCGCATGGAATGGCCCGGAGAGGGGTTTCCCCGCCTCTCAAACCTTTTCTGGAAGGCCATTTAGCGAGCATACAACAGTGACCAGCCGCTAAAACTTGCAAGGAGTTTATGATGCGCCACCCTGTGAAAACCATCCTGTTGCTGGCAGTTCTGCTGCTAACTCTCACCGCCTGCGTTACGCAAACCGCCAGCCTGGACCCCCAGTCCATCGACCCCTACACTTTCGTACCCAGAGTCGCGGAAGATTATTCGTCCCAGGCCTACACCGCCTATTCCGAAGGCCAATACGAGGACGCCGCCCGCTGGTATCTGGCCCATCTGCAAAACCATCCGGACGATTCCACCGCCTGGTACAACCTCGCCTGCTGTTTCGGGCTGCTGAACCGTCCCGATCTGGCCGCCAAGTACCTGCAAGAGTCCTATCTGACTGGTTTCCGCGATTTGGAGCACATCAAGGCGGACACAGATTTCGAGCTCGTGCGCCAATCCCCGGACTTCACCGCCGCGATGGATTCGCTGCAGGTCTGGAGCGAGCGCCGGGCTTTCTACACCGGCGAAATGAAGTATTTGCCGGCGCGTTCGCTGCTTCCTTACTACCTCCACCTGCCAAAAAACTTCGATCCCGCCAAGACCTATCCCCTGCTCATCGGACTGCATGGCTACGGGGACAAAGCTGCCAATTTCACGCAACTCTGGCGCTACATCGAAGAGGAGGAAGTGATCTTCGCCATTCCGGAAGCGCCGTATCCCTTCACAGAAGGCGAGATCGGCTTCAGTTGGAATCCCTTCGTGCCGGACGATAGCTACGAAACCGCGCGCTCCTATAGCTTTCTGGAAGAATACGTCACGGACCTTTACGAGGAACTCGCGGATAACTACAATCTCGACAGGACCTGGCTGCTGGGCTTTTCCCAGGGCGCTTACAACGGCTACCTGCTGGCCTTGAAAAACCCCTGGCTGTTCGATGGCCTGATTGCCTGCGGAGGCGGACTGCTCACCGAAATGCTCAGCGAAGACGATTTCCAGCAAGCCAAAGACCTGAAGATCATCATCAGCCACGGCACCCAGGACAAGGTGATCCCCTTCGAATCGGCGCTCGCGGCGCAACTGGTGCTGGGCGAAAAAGGCTATACCGATGTGCGTTTGGATGAGTTCGAGGGCGGGCACCGGGTTTCGCCCTCAGCATTCGATGCCTGGCTGGAATGGCTCGGGGAGTGAGTTTGGCAGGTAATCCCGTCTGGTTCGTCAATGCTTTCGCGGATGGCTTCTACGCGGGCAATACCGCAGCTGTTGTCCTGGTTGAGGGATATCCGCCTGAAGCAGCGATGCTTGATCTGGCACGGGAATTCGGCTTTTCCGAGACGGCTTTCCTGAAGAGGCTCGGCCCCGCGGAATACCAGATCCGCTGGTTCACTCCGGAAGTGGAGGTTCCGTTATGCGGACACGCCACCCTTGCTTCGGCTAAAAGTTTGTTCGCTTCAAGTGAAGCCGGCTCGGAGTTGCTGACTCTGCACAGCCTTTCCGGACCGCTCATAGCCAGACGTAAAGGTGATTTGATCGAATTGGATTTCCCCTCCGACATTCCCCAACCGCATATAGCCGAACCGGAAGTGCTGCAAGCGCTTGGGCCGGTGAACCCGATGGAGGTATTGCGCGCCCGGGGAACCCGCAACCTGGTGCTGGTGTTCGAGCGGCCGCAAGCTTTGTTGGAACTGCGGCCGGACTTTGCCGCTCTAGCCGCTCTCACAGGCCTGTCCTGGTTCGGTATCGCCGTCACCGCTCCGGGAACCGCTCAGGACTACATCTGCCGCTATTTTGCGCCTTGGGAAGGCATCAACGAAGATCCGGTGACCGGTTCCGCGCAGACCTTCCTGGCGCCCTACTGGTCGGGAAAACTGGGCAGGAAGGTCCTCAGCGGCTTCCAGGCTTCGGAACGCGGCGGCGCTTTTGAGGTGGAAGTGCTGGAAAGCCGAGTGCTGATCCGCGGCCATGCCTGCATCTATCTCCGGGGGGAATTGGCGGCGGGGTGGAGGGATTAGCGGGCAGATTCAGCTTGACGGATTAGCTGGGTTCCCGTAGTTTTGTAAGCATATATATTACGGGCAAATAGAGTCGCCGAACTGTTGTTTCTACCGTTCTGCGGGCTGAAGGAGTCAAGATGAAAGCGTATCTGCCGCTTGTTTTTGTGCTTTGTTTTGGTGTTCTATCTCTGGCTGGACAGGCCTCGAACCGCACCCTCAATGTCTGGACCGGAGCCGCCGGAACAGGCTGGAACGATCCCCTCAACTGGAGTTTGGGCTCGGTGCCGGACTCTGTCACCGACGTACTCATCCCAACCGGATTGAGTTCTTATCCCACAGTAGCCTCGGTGCAGAACTGCCTGGGTTTGAACGTGGAAAACGGCGCCAGTTTGACCATCGGCAACGGCGAACTCACAGTGAACGGCAACTTTGTCTGCAGCGGGCTACTGCGCATGAATTCGGCGCCTGGGGAACTGACCGTCAACCAGGATGTGACCTTCGCTGCCGGAGCCACAGCCAATGTAACGGCCAACGCCAACCTTACCCTCAGCGGCAATCTGACCTTCGCTGCGGGCAGCGCCGTCACCATAACGGACGGCGCGTTCAACCTGGTGGGCAGCGCCAACTCCCTGATCACCAACCACGCGGCGACCACGGTCAACAGCCTCAAACTGCAGAAAGACGCAGGTTTTGGGGCGGATATCTGCTCAGCCTCCACCGCCATCCTAAACGTTCGCGACAACATCCAGGTCTTCAGCGGCAGCACACTTTACCATGGATATACGGGCACCACGGCGGTCAAAGGCAATCTGATCGCCTACAGCGGCGGCCTTTGCCAGTTCAACGCCGGCATCCTGCATTTCCCCAGCCCAGGTTCCTCCATGGTCAACCTGGCTGATCCGGGCAACTACCTCAACCACATTCGTGTGAGCAAAACTTCCTACTACAACGTCATCCTCTCCTCCGACATCACCGTAAAAGGCAACGTGATCATCGAATACGGTCTGCTCAACCCCGTCTCCCACACCATCCATCTGGGCGGCGACTGGATCGATCTGGCCGGCGTGAACGGCTTCAGCGAAGGCGGCAGCACGGTGGTGTTGAACGGGACTGCCATCCAGATGATGACCACGGAAAACTTCGACACCCTGGTGATCGACAAACCATCCGGACTGATGCTGGTGCCCGGAAGTGCAACCTTGCGCTGCAACTCGCTGGACTGGCAGTCCGGCGGCTACTGGGTTTCCGGCGGAACCTTCACCGCGCTGGATCTGGCCGATGCCGGCATCTACGGCAGCGTTACCCTCAATTCCGGCAGCATCAACCTGAGCCAGGATACGGCGCAAAACTTCAACCTCTGCGGCAACCTCAGCATCTCAGGCGGCGAATTGCACCTTTACGGAGGCCTGGGAACCCATGGCCTGGCCGCCACCCAAGATGCCTCCTTGACCATGAGCAATGGCCTGTATTACGCGCATGACCTGCCCATCTGCGTCTGCGCGGATTATGCCCTGGTTTCCGATATCAGCGGCGGGACCATCCGCACGAATTACGACTTCCATTCCTACCGGGCGGACTTTTTGCCGCAGGGAGGAACGCTCGAACTGACTGGAACCGCGCCTTCGCTATTGGGAGCCGTGGCGCCGCTCTACGATTTGAATGTCGCAAAGGCTGGAACAACGGTTACTTTGGACACGGCCTTAGCTTGCGCCGGGGAGATTACGGTGAATTCAGGGACTCTGGATCTTGGGCCAGGGGGCGCTCTGGCGGTGGGATTGGCGCTCAATGTCCACAACGGAGCCACCTTGCGCAGCCTCGGCGACAGCACGCAAAACGCCCTCATCACGCGGCAGGGAAATTGGGGCAACTACGATCTCACGGTGCTCTCCGGAGGAACTCTGGAAGCTGCTTACACCGTCTTTGAACATATGTCCGCGCTGGGTGTGAACCTCTGCAGCGGCGCCATACTCGATCCTGACCACTGCCTGAACCACTGCACTTTCCAAAATGGAGTTTCCGGAGGGGCGCTGCTCACGTTGGACAACGCCCAAACGCTGACGATCCAGGGCGCGGCTTTCCCGGAAAACACCAGCGGCGCATCCTGCAATGTAAGCAAAACCACGGACCAGGGCTACGTGCTGTTCACAGACTACACAGGCGCTTTTGCCGGACCGGACTTCGAGCAGGATCCCCACTCCAGGATCTTCTGGTCCCAAGCCGGATTGCCAGCCGTGGAGAACCTGCAGATAAGCCTGAATCCCATCACCGGGTTCGTATACCTGGATTGGGACTATCCTTTGCCTGCCTACCTGTTCTTCATCTACCGCTCCGACTTGCCAGCCGGACCTTATGAGTTCTATGGTTCAAGCACTGCCACAAGTTGGTCCGAAGCCCCGGAAGCCGGTCCGCGCCATTTTTACCAAGTAACTGCTGTTCTACCGGACTGAGTTTAGCGCAAAAGGATCAGTTTGCTGGCTTGGCCGGAATGGGCTGAGTGCAGGCGGCAGAAATAGAGCCCCGCGGGAAGCCTTTCGCCGCGCTGGTTCCTGCCGTCCCAAATGATCTGATGGCT
>DAHVPC010000250.1 GCA_027318475.1 Candidatus Cloacimonadota bacterium
AAGCCCAGAACCCCCACTTCAAGGATATCGTTCTGCGCGACAGCCAGGAGCTTTTGTGCTGGGGCGTGGTCACCGCCACGATTCGCAAACTTGACTGAGGAGAATAGCGGTGTCTTCCATCGCCCTGGTGGATTGCAATAACTTCTATGCCTCCTGCGAACGGGCGTTCAACCCGAAACTGGAAGGCAAACCCCTGGTCGTCCTGAGCAACAACGATGGGTGCGTCGTGGCCCGGAGCAACGAAGTCAAAGCCCTGGGTCTTCCCATGGGCGTGCCCTGGTTCCAGATCGAGAAACTGGCCAGGCGCCACGGCATCCTCGCCTACTCCAGCAACTATGCCCTGTACGGGGATATGTCGGCCCGGGTGATGAAACTGTTGAGCCAGTTCTCCCCGCGGCAGGAAATCTATTCCATCGATGAGTGTTTTCTGGATCTGGCCGGCTTTGAACCCCGGGATCTCGTCGCCTATGGTCAAAAAATCCGCCACCGGATCAGGCAAGG
>DAHVPC010000251.1 GCA_027318475.1 Candidatus Cloacimonadota bacterium
TTTCCCGCTCTATTCAAATCGAAACCCAATTTCTTTATGAAGTTGGGTTTCCGAATTTTTGAAGGCGGCGTTGCCAAGTGGTCTAAGGCGAAGGTCTGCAAAACCTTTATTCGTCAGTTCGAATCTGACCGCCGCCTCTTATTTCTTCCTTAAATAATTCAATCCTGCTACAAAACCTTTATCCTAAGTTCTCCCAAAGGGATTCCTTCGGAAGAATCTGATCATCGAACCTTTTCAAATAGATTTCTCACATAAAATTCTTATGCAAATTCATTAAATTTATTCTTTCAATCAATCAAATTTTATGGAATATCTTTTAAGTTCATTAATAGGTTATTTACTTGGATCCTTTCCGACCGCATATATTTTTTTACGACAAACTAAAGGTGTAGATATTACCCAGATTGGTTCTGGAAATGTTGGAGCTATGAATTCCTTTGAAGTAACCAATTCAAAAGTAATCGGTATCACTGTTTTTTTGTTTGATTTTATTAAAGGAAT
>DAHVPC010000025.1 GCA_027318475.1 Candidatus Cloacimonadota bacterium
CTGTTCACGCTCTCGCTGGGTTTCAAGATCGCCATGATCATCCAGAGCGTGCTGATGGTGCTGGCCAACATCGCCCTCTGCGCGCATTCCAGGGCCCGGGAATTCGTCGCCGATGAAGGATCGGCCAGAATCACCAGCCCCGGCCACATGATCACCGCCCTGGAAAAGATCAGCGCCGGACACGTCCACACCACCAGAAAGGACGCCTTTGCCCTGGCCAAGATCAACAGCGGCCAACTCCTTTCGCTCTTCGCCACGCATCCTCCGATCGAGAAACGCATCGAGCGCCTGCGTAGAATGATGGTGTGAAGACAGCGTTCCGGCTTAAGATAGAAAAATACGCTCTGGGTGGCTTTGGCATCGGCTATCACGAGGGGAAGGCCGTTTTTGTACCTTACACCGCAGTGGGCGATGAGATCGAGGCCGAACTGCTGCGCGAACGCAAGGACGTGGCGTTTGCCCGGGCGAGCGCGTATCTGTCTCGCGGCGAGAAAGTTGTGCGTCCGGAATGCGAAGCCTTCGGCGCACCGATTCCCTGTGGCGGCTGCGATTACCTGCATTTGGAATACCCGGAGCAGTTAAGCCGCAAAACCGCGCTGCTGAGGGAACTGCTGCAGCCTCTGGCGCCGGAGCTGCAGATCCCCGAAACCCTCGCCGCGCCTGTCACCCGGCATTACCGCAACAAATCATTCATGCCCGTAGGTGAGGATGCCAGCGGCCTGAACTACGGCATCTTTGCCCGCTGGACGCATCAGATAGTCCCGCATCGCTTGTGCCTGCTGCATCCGCCGGTCTTTGGCACGATAGCCCGGCGTTGCCTGGAAATCCTTACCAAAACAGGCGTGCGCGCCTATGACGAGGCCTCGCACAGCGGCACTTTGCGCCACATCGGCTTCCGTTGCACCCAAAATCTCAGCCGCGTCCAACTCATCCTGGTCACCCGCTCCGGCAAACTGCCCTTTACCAGACTGCTGGTGAAACAACTCACCGAGGAATTCCCCGCCATTGTCTCGATCGTGCAAAATATCAACCGTGAGCGCGGCAACGTGATCCTGGGCGCGGAGGACAAGGTCTTGTTCGGCGAACCCTGGCTGCAGGAGGATCTGGCCGGCCTCAAGTTCCGCATCCACTACCGCAGTTTCTGGCAGATCAACACTCCGATGCTGAGCCTGATTCTGGGTCAGATAAAAGCCTTGCTGAAGCCGGAGGACGTCGTTTTCGACGCCTTCGCGGGGATTGGCACCCTGGGCCTGGCTTTGTCTTCAGAAGTCCGCAAAGTCCTGTGCATCGAGGAAAATCCGGACGCTGTGACGGACGGCGAATTCAACGCGCGGCGGAATGATCTGGCCAATGTTTCCTTCCTACGCGCCAAAACCGAGGACGCCCTGCCGGCGTTGCTGGCGCCGGGAATCACCGGACCGCAGGAGCTGCCTACGGTTCTGCTGCTCGATCCTCCCCGGGGCGGTGTGCGTCCCGAAGCCCTGCATGCCATTATCCAGGCGCGTTTGCCCCGCATCGTCTATCTGAGTTGTTCGCCCGCCACCTTGCACCGCGACCTCAAGATCCTGCTGGGAAGCGGACTTTACCGCCTCACCAAAATCCAGCCCTGTGACATGTTTCCCCAAACCTGGCACGTGGAAACCCTGGCCGTGCTTGACCTGATCGACACTGCTACCGCGGAGTGAGCATGCGCCGGATCCTGACCTTTTTCTGCCTGTCCTTGTTGCTCTTGCTGGCATGCGACGGAAGCGTGGGCGACCAGGCGCAAACGGAGATCCGGGACATCATCTACGATATTTCCCGGGATTTCAGTTGGAACGACATCGAGGGCATCATGGCGCACGTGCATCCGGAATATCTGCACAACGGCGTCTACCGCGAGGAATTCCGGCAATTGTGGATGCAGCGCCGCGCCCAATACCAATTGCTGGACTGCACCGTCTCACAAGTCGATATCCAGGACGACCATGCCACTGTCCATCTGCGCCTCGATTTCACCGCCACGGACGGAGACCTGAGCTATGAAGATCCGCAGACCAGCGGCGACATCTCCTTTTTCGTCCGCGATAATGGAGTTTGGCAGATTTACGGCAACCAATCAAGATAAGCCTACAAAGACAACGCTCATATAACCATCTCTCCGGCAATGTGTTAATTTGGATTTATTGGCCTGACATTCGCCATAGTCCGCTAACTTGCTGTTGACCATGATTTAAATTTATCGCTCCTTGTTTGGCTCCCTTGATCATTGCGCTGTCATTGCGCACTCATTACGGATGAAGTCCGCAATGACAGCGCAATGACAGCGTAATGATCAAGGGAGCGATCGGTCAGGTGGAGGGGAAAATACTGTTTGCACTTACTGCCGGGTTGGAACCCCTTCGTAAGAACAAATAGTTCAAACGGGACAAGCTCGGAAACCGCCAAGCACGAGCATTGGCCAGCCAACGCTAGCCGCGAAGCATCCTTTCCCAACCATTGCACTTCCCCACGCCCGCTTGGCGGCTGTAATGTGTCACTTCAGTTTCAGCAGTTTGACCGTGACTGGAGAACCGGCATCTGCATTCAGCCTCGCGAAGTAGATACCGGATGCGACCCGGCTTCCGGATTCGTCTTTGCCGTCCCAGCCGATGCTGTGCAAGCCATTTTCCAAGGTTCCATCCAGCAGGTTCCGCACTTTCTGGCCCCGCAGGTTGTAGACAGCCAGTTCCACACGGCCGGACCTTTCGCATTCCAGCTCGATCCTGGTTTCCCCAGCAAAAGGATTGGGCCGGATGCCCAGCAACTTCACGGGTCCGGGTAACGCCACCGGATCATCATTGGCCACCGGGATGGCGTTGATCTTTTGCAGGTAGAGATGGGTGTATTCACTAGAATAACCGGATGACATGCCCCAGAGGACGTAGACCGCTTCCCCGCTTGTGGCAAGGGCTGCGTTATTGACCTGATACCTGCTTTCCAGACGGCTGTCGGCGGGGACCTGCACCCCTCCATCGCTTCCGAAGCTGTAATATTTGAGGGTGGGTGAAGGAGTGGGGACTTCTGCCAGTCCCAGACCTATCCAGGTCCCGTCTGCCAGTTGCAAAGCGCCATAATCACCCTTGTCGCCACCGATGTTGCAGGGTCCGCTCCACAGCTGCTGTCCGCTGTAACTGACTTTTTTGACCCAGCTTTGCGACATCTGCCAGACCCTCTGAAAATAGCCGCTGGCATCCGAACCCAGCAGATATCCTTTGAATCCTGGCATCCCGGTTCCCCACGGCAGCTGGGCTTCGGGACCCACCAGATGGCCTATCCAGGCATTGATAAACATATAGGGGCCTTGGTCGTCCTCCCCATAAAAACCATGGTCCAACCGCAGGATGAGGCCCTGGGGCGTGAGCAAACTGGCTCCGCAAAACACCTTGATGGCATCCGGCAAGGGCGCAAAACCGGCCCCGCCATCCCCAAAACCAGGCAAAGCCTCGCCCTCAACTCCAAAGCGGATCACTTTGATGCTCTCGTAGCCGGTGAACATCGATCCATCATTGCGCAGACCATAGACCAGATAATCTCCCCGCAGGGTGAGTAACTGGGGTAATTCCCCGTTGCTGCCGCCCGAAGCCATGGTGATGCCCTGCAATCCCCATTGCGCCTGACCGCCCACCAGTTTCTGCAGCCTGATCAGGCCCGCTCCGTCAAAAGCTATGTATATCCCGTTTTCGGTCTGGGAGATGGAATAGTCAGCCACCGCAGTTTCCAGAATGATCCTGCCTTCCGGCTCCCAGAGTGGAACACCGGTGGCGGAGATCTGTTGGGCCCTGATCCGGTTGGGGCTACTGGTTTCTTTCCAAAAGAGCAGATACTCGCCATTGGGAAGGGCTTGGGCTTTGAGATCGGAGGTCAGGCCATAGCTTCCACCTCCAGGAAGGATGCCTGGCTCGCTTGGTAGAGGGGTCCCCGTAAGGCTGAACAACTGGTAGCGCACCCGTTTGCGATCGTGGGAGTTATTGACAATGAGGTCTGTTTCCAGCCAGGCACAGAGGATTTGCTGAGGCGATGCCGCGATAACCGGTTGGTTAAATGAGCCGTAAACGCTCGTGCTGAGGGTGCTGTGTTCCAGATCTCCGGTTGGGGAGCATATTGTCCGTTTGAGGAACAGCTGGCCCGGCTCGTGCTGAGGATACACGCAGAGCAGATCGTCCGCTACCACCCCAAACCAGGGCACCGGATAGATGGTTCCAGTAACGCTTACGCTGGCCAGCTGGACCGGCAAGGCATCCAGCCAGCCGGTGTTGTCTAAACGGCAAGCCATAAACTTGTTGATACTGCCGGTGTTGACAGTGTAGCTCAGCCAGGCAGGGTTGTTAGCTCCCGCCAGGGGAATTACTTCCCGGAGTACAGTACCGTACCCTGTCGGTATCTCCAACACCGGTAGGGCCGGCAAGATCGATCCCGCGGCATCGATCCTGTCGATATGCAGGCCGTCAGCGGACAGGCTTAGCAATCTCAGGGTGCCATCTCCGCAACGCTGGGCCCTCCAGTTTGACTGGCCGGATAATGGCATGGTACTGAGCTGGACATCGGCAGGCCAAAGTTGTTGCCCCGCATAGTTGTAGCGTCTGGCCCGGAGGGTGGAACTGCCAAACAACAGGTAGAAGCTGTCAGGTCCGTCCTGCAACAGCAGGTTCGCGTAGGTGTTGGCGGGCTGGGTCGAAACTGTTTGATCCCAGAGGGCACTCTGGTCCTGCGCGATCCTGTGGACGCGGATCTGGTAGTTTTGGATGTAACTCAGCACCGCGCCG
This sequence comes from Candidatus Cloacimonadota bacterium, assembly GCA_027318475.1. GTDB lineage: Bacteria > Cloacimonadota > Cloacimonadia > Cloacimonadales > Cloacimonadaceae > Syntrophosphaera. The sequence continues at coordinate 4,785 of DAHVPC010000025.1, forward strand.
CCGCTTGGACAGCTGATCAGGCTGAGATTATAGCTGTCCCAGGCCAGAGTGATTGACGTTCCGCCCGGCACTGTCTCAACTCCCGTGGGGCTGAAATAGTGATATGTCACATTGCGGTATTCGCTGTTGCATACCACCCAGACCCCTCCCGTAGCGGTCTCAGCCACGACGGCCTGGTAGTTGTAACTGAGGACATCCAAAGAGTGCGTAACTCCGTTCCAGAGCGGCAGGCCATCGGGTCCGAACTTGCGGATCCTCATGCTGCCGCTGGTGGGGGCATAGATCATCAGGAAACCGCCATCCGAGGTAGGATGCACCTGCCTCGCGTAACCATCCGCCATCATCTGGGGCTGAGGCCAAAGCTCCTGATGGGCAGCGGAATAGCGCATGAAACGGGTCTTGAGCAAAATTTCCGCCCGGTCCAGCCAGACATGCAGATAAGAGCCGTCCGCCATCACACAGCCAACGCCCTGGTAGTCCGGGTTGCTGTTTTCAACTATCGGTATGGGCTGGGCCCATACCTGCCTGCCTGCCAACGGCAATACCAGGGCCATCAGGATCGGTAACAAACAGCACGCGAGTTTCACTTTGGCCTCCCTTGCGGAGTTTTGTGTCTGTATTCATTTTACTATTAGGCGCGCCCATTTGTCAAGCTTTATTTCATTTTGGCATTCCCCCATTTTCTATACCAGCCTTATATTCAATTGTAGTCCTAATGCGCCGTAAACTCCGTCCGGCGCGTTCGCGGAAGCCCGTATCGGGTTTGATTTCCACTTTTCGCTTGACAGCAGGATAGGGGTAAAATTTAATGATCAAACTGAAGAAAAACTGGTCCAGTAACTCAGCGGTAGAGTATCTGCCTTTTAAGTAGAGAGTCGTTGGTTCGAGTCCAACCTGGATCACCATTTCGCGACCCCTTCGTCTATCGGTTAGGACACAAGATTTTCATTCTTGTAAGAGGGGTTCGATTCCCCTAGGGGTCGCCATTTTCTTTTTGGGTAAACAGAGAGCACACAGGTCCCGTTCGTCTAGGGGTCAGGACTCGTGATTCTCAGTCACGCAACAGGGGTTCGATTCCCCTACGGGATGCCATTTTCAGCCCGGTTGCCCCAGGAAGTAGCAATTTTCTTGGGCAACTGGGCTGTTTTTTGCTTTATATTACAAGTTACTGGAATACATGGAGATTTAATTTGGGATTATGAAAGACGAGCTCAAACTGCCGGAGTGGGAACCGGAAGTGTTTCCGGACCGGCGGATCAAGCTTATTTTGGACAACGCCGGCAGCAAGCACAGCCTCACTTTGCGGCCGCTGGTGCTGGTCCTGGTGGCCTTGGCTTTGGTGGCGGGCCTGACCCTGTTGGGGATCTTCGCGTTCCAGAACGAGGGCGGAGGGAATTCGGCGCAAGTGCGCAAGTTGGAGACGGAAAACCGCTTTCTGCGCGAAACCCTGGACAGATATGAGGCCGAGATGGATTCCATATCCGCGCGCCTGGACACCCTGAAGGTGGGCCAGGTGGAAGAGGAGAAGGCGCTCCCTTACTTTGGCGGCGGCGGCCCCTCGCAGCAAAACCAGCTGTTGGTCAATCCCGGGCTGGCCACCCAACTCAGCAAGTATGAAAGCATGCTGGCCAAACTCAAACTACGCCTGGGTTTCGACCTGCGCTACGCCGTCGTGCAGCTGGAACTGCCTGCGGACTTTGCCCGGAGAGGCGACGGCATCCCTTCGATCTATCCCACTTTCGGCAACCTGACCGATGGCTGGGGCAGGCGCGTCCATCCCATCACCAAGGAGTTTGAGTTCCACACCGGGATCGACATCGCCAATAAAGTGGGCACGCCGGTGTATTCCACGGCGGATGGAGTGGTAGCCAAAGCGCACCGCGAGCCTGGGTTCGGCAAGTTGATCACGATCTCCCACACCGCCGGATACACCTCGCTTTACGGCCATTTGAGCAGCATCCGGGTCACGGTGGGGCAAGCTGTGCACAAGGGCCAGATCATAGGCCTGATGGGCGATACGGGCTATTCCACCGGTCCGCACCTGCATTATGGAGTTTCCCGCAACGGCGAAGCTCAAAACCCCACGGTCTATCTGAACCGCATCGATTCCGGCGCCTATACCAGCCGATGAAATCCGCTCCACGCACGGCCTGGCTGTTCACGCATCCGTGTCCAGCGGAGATATTCTCCTCGTTCCAGAGCATCGATCCCCGGCAGGACCTTCTGATCGCCGTGGATGGCGGTTTGGCGGGCTTGCGCGGCTTCCCACCCGACCTCATCATCGGCGACTTCGATTCGGCGGATCCCGCACTGCTGCAGGCTTATCCTGATGTTCCCAGGCGGGCCCATCCCGCCCGCAAAAACGAGACCGACACCGAACTGGCCATCCTTTGGTGCCTGGAGCGCGAAGCACGACAGATCGTGATCCTGAACGAACTGGGCGGCCGGTTCGACCACGCCCTGGCCTTGGTGCAAAACCTGGATTTCCTGATTGGCAAGGGTTGCCGGGGGAGCATCGAATCCAGCCTGCAAAGGGTGTTTTTCCTCGAGGCCCAGAACCAAATCGAGGGTTGCAGAGGCTGCCTGCTTTCGCTGCTTGCCTGGTCCGCTGAAGCGCGTTTCGGAGGCTCGAGCGGCCTGGAATACCCTCTGGACGGGATAGCGCTATCTCCGTTGCGGCCTCGCGGAATGAGCAACCGCGTCACATCGGACCTGGCAAGCGTCAGCCTGGATTCCGGCTCGGTCCTGGCCATCCTCACAAAAAACATTTGACAGGATTGAATGCCTCCATACAAATGGAGTAAAGCGGATAAACGGCATGGGAGAAAGAGTATGAACGAGACTCAGGACCAGAAAGAAATGAACTTTGAACAGGCCCTGGCGGCTCTGGAAAAGACCGTCGAGAAGATGAACGACCCGGAAGTCAGCCTGGATGAGATGATCGTCCTGTACGAACAGGGCCTGCAGTTTCTGCGCCTGTGCCAGAAGAACGTGGCGGCCGCGGAAATGAAGATCACCCAGCTGGACGCCCGGCTCAAAGAACAGCTTGAAAACGGGAAGGAAAATGGATAGGAAAGTGCGGCTCAAAAAGGACCTCAAAGAGAAACAGGAACAGGTGAACATCATCCTGGACCGCTTTCTGCCCCGCAAGGACGAATATCCCAAGAACATCCACAAGGCTTTGCGCTACAGCGTGTTCGCGGGCGGAAAACGCCTCAGGCCCTACCTGGCCATGACCGCCTACCAGATGTATCAGGAGGATGTGGAGCCGATCGTGCCCGTCGCAGCGGCCATCGAGATGCTGCACACCTTTTCCCTGATCCACGACGACATGCCCGATATCGACAACGACGAATACCGCCGGGGCAAGAAATCCTGCCATGCGCTGTTTGGCGAAGGCGAGGCCTTGCTGGCCGGCGACGCTTTGCTGATCGGCGCTTTCGAACTGATCACCTTTGCCGAGATCAAGGCGGAGCACCGGGTGCAGTTTGTCCGCGAACTGGCTGAAGAATGCGGCGTCCACGGCCTCATTGCCGGCCAGATGGTGGATATCGAATCCGAAAACAAGAAAGTGGACAAGAAAACCATCGACTATATCCACACCAATAAAACCGCCAAACTGATCAAGCTCTGCCTGCGTTTCGGCGCAATGGCAGGCGGCGCTCCCAAGGACGAACTGGCCGCGATCGAAGACTACGGCGCCAAAGTGGGCCTGGCTTTCCAGATCGTGGACGACCTTCTGGACATCGAAGGCGATCCCGACGAAATGGGCAAGACCGTGGGCAAGGACGCCCACGTGCACAAAGCCACCTATCCTTCGGTGTATGGGGTGGCGGAATCGCGTCGCAAGGCGCAGGAACTGATCGCCGCCGCCAAAGAAAGCATTGCCAAACTCGGAGATAAGGCGCTGATGCTGGATATTCTGGCCGACTATCTGCTGACCCGGAAATCGTGACGATCAGGTTTCAACTGCTTTCGCCAACCGCGCTGCCCCCTCAGAAAATGACCGAACACAGCGCGGGCTGGGACCTCAGCGCCGATCTGCAGGAACCGGAGATCCTCGAACCGGGCGACCGCGCCGCCATACCCACGGGAATCGCGGTGGAAATTCCCCCTTGCTGGGAAGGCCAGATCCGTCCCCGCAGCGGTTTGGCGCTGCATTCCGGGCTGGGGATCCTGAACAGCCCTGGCACCATCGACGCCGATTACCGCGGCGAGATCAAGGTCATCCTGTTCAATGCCTCCGCGGAAGCCGTCACCATCCAACCTTCCATGCGGATCGCGCAACTCGTGGTTTGCCCTGTTGCCGAAGTCACGTTCGAAGAAAGCGCGGCTTTGGAGGACAGCAACCGATCGACAGGCGGCTTTGGGCATACGGGTGTCTGACAGGCAAAGGACAACAATGACTATTCTCGAGCGTATAGATGCGCTGCGCCAAGAAAAAGACGCGGTTATCCTGGCCCATAACTATCAGGCTGTGGAAATCCAGAAACTCGCCGATATCACCGGCGATTCACTCCAGCTCTCCATGCAGGCGCAATCCAGCAAAGCGCGCCTGATCGTCTTCTGCGGGGTTCGCTTTATGGCCGAGACCGCCGCGATCCTCAATCCGGAGGCCAAAGTGCTCTTGCCCGCTGCTGGTGCGGGTTGCCCGATGGCGGACATGATCACGGTGGAACAGCTGCGCGCTTTCAAGGCCGAACATCCCGGCGCTCCGGTGGTTTGCTACGTCAATTCCTCCGTGGCCGTCAAAGCGGAAAGCGACGTCTGCTGCACATCCTCCAACGCCGTCAAGATCCTGCAATCCTTTCCTCCCGGCCAAACCACCCTCTTCGTCCCAGACCAGCATCTGGGCACTTGGGCGGCACAGCAAAGCGGACGCCAGGTCATCGTCTGGCAGGGATTCTGCCCCATCCACCAATGGGGTTTCACCACCGCCCAACTGAAAGTGCTGCGCAAAAAACACCCGGGCTTCACCCTGCTGGCCCATCCGGAATGCGATGAAGACATTATCGAGGCAGCCGATCAGGTGCTTTCCACCGGAGGCATGCTTAAATACGTCAAGCAGAAAGACAAACTGATCATCGCCACCGAAGCCACTTTCATCGACTATCTGCGCTATTTGTATCCCGAGAAGCAGATCGTGGCGCTGAACTACCGCGCCAGATGCCAGAACATGCGCAAGACCACCGTGCAGCACGTGTTGAAAGCCCTGGAAGAGGAGCAGTTCCACATCCAGGTCCCGCCCGACATCGCCGCCCAGGCGCTCAAAGCCCTGCATCGCATGCTGGAGCTCTCCACCTGAACGATCTTAGCCGCGTGGAACTGCAAATCGAAGGGCGGTTCATCATGCAGGATCGGCGTTCCCAGCCTGTTTCCCAGGCGGCTTTCGACCTGCAAAGCGCGGCCCTGGAACTCCCTTTTGCCCAGCCGCCCCGGGTTCTGGATCTGGGCAGCGGTTGCGGTATCGTGGGCATCATGCTGGCCCTGCAGCGTCCCGATTGGCAGGTCGAGGGACTGGAGATCCAGCCCGGACTGCATGAACTGGCCCTCAGCAATGCCTCGTTGTGCGGCGTCAGCATCTGCTTCCGGCAATCCGACCTGCGCGGTTTCACTTCGTCCCAGCCCTACGATCTGATCCTGGCCAATCCCCCCTGGCAAAAAAGCGGCAGCGGCAGGCTCAGCCCCCATCAGAGCAGGAATCTCAGCCGCTTCGAACTCCTCTGCACCCTGTCCGACGTCCTGGGCTGCCTGAACCGCAACCTTACCCCTCAGGGAACCGCTCTGCTGATCTATCCAAAGTGCCGTCTGGCCGACATCCGGGCCGCAGTTACGAAGACTTTGCTTGACATAATTAGCCTCTTTCCCGCTTCTGGTTCTCAAGAGCACGTTATTTGCCGCTTGCGGCTTAAAGGATAGAACTGATGAACTTACGCTTTACCATGATCCTTGTTCTGATCACGATTACCCTGTTGGCGTGGACCTTTATCCACTACCAATACCAGGAAAGCGTCCAGCACCGGCTGAAGCAGCTCTCGGACATCCCCGTGTACGTTTACAGCGACAATCCGGAGACCCTGGAATCCCTGATCAAGGACCTCCGCAATGGCATTCCCGAGATCGATTCCCTGATCACGGAAAGCGGTCAGGAAGCAGCCCGGCAAGTACTGCGGGATTATCCCCTCGGAATCGTTCCCAGCACTCTGGAGGATTACGTTTTCCCCAGTTCCCTGACCATTTCCTTCAAACCGATCCTGGCCTCGCTTGTGGCCAGGACCAAGGCCCTGGAGATCGTCAAGCGCTACCAGATCCCAGCCCAGGAAATTGAGAACCAGGAAGCCGCCTGGACCCTCCTCAAAACCGATCTGGACTATCTTCGCGACCGCTGGAGCAACTCTACGATCTTCACAGCGCTCATCGTATTCCTGCTCTTCCTGTTTGCCCGGCTCTACCTGATCCTGGCCGATCCCAAGGCCAAAAAGGGCATCACCGCCACCATTCTGGACGCCTTGCAGCAAAAAGAGCACAAGAAGACGCACAGCCTGATGCTGCTGGCGGTTCCCTTCCTGGTAAACGTGGTGGCCTACCAGATTGCGATTGCCGCCAAACTTGCCCAACCGCTGGTGGACTGGGTGTTCTTTCTGGTCCAGTTCGGCGTGGTGGTGACCGCCACCATAGTCGTGGCAATGCTGGACAGCATGACCGACACCGCCGAAGACAACACCCACTCCTTCACCCTCGACATTCCCCAGAAATCCTGATGCGCTGGCTGCCCAACGCCCTCACGATCCTGCGGATCCTGCTGATCCCGCTCTTTTGCTGGCTGATCTTCAGGAATCCTGGACGCGAGGTCGGATGGGCGCTTCTGGTGTTTGCCGCGGCTTCTTGCACGGATTGGCTGGACGGGTATCTGGCCCGCAAATGGAAAGTGATCAGCAACTTCGGAAAACTTGCCGACCCCCTGGCGGATAAACTATTGGTGCTTTCCGCGTTGGCCGCCCTTACCTGGCTGCCGCCCTTCAAACTGCTCTGGCCGATTTTCGTGCTCATCGCGGCACGGGAACTGGCCATCACGGTCTTGCGCGAAATCTATAAACACCGCGGCATCATCATCCCCGCGGATAAACTTGGCAAGTGGAAGACAGCCCTTCAGATGGTTGGAATCATCGCCGCGCTGGCTCTTTGGGCCTGGCGTCCCCAGCTTCCCCCAGCCGTCATAATCGCCGCCAACGCCTGGTTTTTGCTGGTGGCGGCACTCACTCTTTACAGCGGCTGGAACTATATCCGGATTCCAGCCCAAACCTGATCCACGGAGCGCTTTATGAAACACCTGCCGTTACTTTCGGCCATTCTGGCCGTCCTGCTTTTTGGCTGCGGCCGCGATTCCTCCAAGCCCGGTTCCTACTCGCCCTATGAGAAGGTCTTCGCCAGCGGAAAACCGATCTCTTTCGGCGAAGACGCGGACATCTATCTCTTTGCCGGCGCGGAAAACCTGGAACGCAGCGCCGCGGTCCTCGATTCCTCGCTCACCCGAAAGATCCTGCTCACCGACGAAGAGCAATACTTCAACCTCATCGCCAAAGGAATCGGAGAGATCGACGATTATCTCAAATACAAAAACCTACTGCTGTTGGGGACTTTGGACGGCACGGACGGCGTTTCCGTACATCTGAAGCAGAGCCTGGCCCCGGACCTCGTTGCCAAAGTGAGACAGAGCGGGGCGGAACTGCTGGTGGTGAAAAACGAATATGTCCGCGACCAACTGATCCTCTACCTGCTGGCCTCCGATTCCGCCAGACTGCTGGAACTAACCAGGCAGCGCGCGGACCAACTCTTCGGCTATTATCTGGAGCGCTACCAACAGCGTCTGGGCTACCAGGTTTACAAAGACCAGGTGGTGCCAGAGGGATTCTTCAAGGACCGGCCTTTCACGATCCAGGTCCCCGTCCGTTACCAGATCTTTGCGGACGACAGGAAAGGGCGCTTTCTGTCCTACATTTTCCAGCCCACCCAACCCAGCCGCGCCACTCCCGACAAATACATCTCCGTTTACTACGAAGCGATGCCGGAAAACCAGGTCGACGCCGACTGGATCTACGCCAAACGCCAGGAATTGGGGAAACAGTATTTCAACGGAGACCGGATCCGGGATTCCCGGTTTACGTCGGAACGGTCCGCAATCGCCGGTCATGAGGGTTGGCGCCTGTATGGGCATTGGATCAATCCCGATCTTGGCGGCGGAGTTGGCGGCGCGTTTCAAACTTTCGCCTTTTGGCACGCTCCCACCCGCACTGCCTTCCTCGTGGACAACATCGTCTATTTCCCCGATGGAGCCAAACTGCCCGCCATCCTCGAACTGGGTGTGATTTCCCAGTCCTTAGCGGTCAAGTGAAGCCATCTTTGCTGCGCGTTCTGGCTGGCTGCCTGCTCTGTCTGGCTTTGGGAGCCTGCGTTGCGCCCCGGCCAGCGCCCAAGCCGCAGGACCGCAAAGCACGTACGGGCTCCAGCACTGCCTCGATCTACTATTTCCTTGCCGCGTCCACGCTCCGCGCCCAGGATTACCGCGCCCAGGCCAACGAACTCTACCAGAAAGCCCGGGATCTCGATCCACGCAGCGATGAGATACCCCGGCAGATCTTGTTCAATTCCTTCGAACTCTTTAACCAGGAAGGCATTTCCGCGGCCGATCTGAAAGACCTGATTGCCACCCATTACCGCATCATTTCAGCCGACGAGAATCTCCTGTATAGCCTGATCGATTTCTATGACAGCATCGGCGACATCGACGCCGAGGACAGGGCTGTGCGGAATTTGGAGAAGAATTTTCCCGGAGCCCGGACCTTGATCCAGCGTTTCATCTTCGAGGCCCAAAAGCGCGGCAGCGTAGATACATCGTATCTGGACAAAGCTTTGGATCTGGCTTGGGAAAGCCCGCGCGACCTTTTGATGGTGGCGCGGATCATGGCTTTCTTCGATGCCGCCAAGGAAAAGCGGGCGCTGCTGCGTTACCACGAACTCGCCTCCAACGAGGAATCCAGCGAACTGCTGGCGGACGTTCTGGTCAACACTTCCGATTCTGGGCAAATAAACTCCTATTTCGCCAGCTTATCCTATCCGGAGGACCGGGCCCGCATGCAGTATCTGGTGCTCGCCGCGCTGCAGTCGAACAAGCCGGAACTGATCATGCCCCTGGCGGATACGCTGTTGCACACCCAGGATCTGGACCTACTGGCTACCTTGGGTTTCGCCTCTTTGCTCACCAAGCGCTACGACGTCCTGGAGCGGATCTCCGGCCTGATGCCAGATCTTCCTGCCCCGCAACAAGATAAACAACCCATCTACAGCCTCCTCGCCGCCTATTCTCTGGCCGCGGGTTTCAGCCATCCCTTGGACTCCCTGCTGGCCAATCTCAGCGAGGTCCGCTACTTCGACGAACTCCTGACCAATTACAACTATGCTGTAACCGGCGACGCCGCAGCAGGTTGGCTGCCTTCCGGAGCGCCGGCTTACGCGGATTTCCGCGCGCAGTTGCAATCCAGGCTTGCGGATGCTGCGCCTGCCCGCTATCTGGCTGCCGTAGCGAAAGCCGTGCAGGATTCCACATCGACCAACTATGTCGATGCCCAGTATGAACTTATCCTCTATTTACGGGAGCGGGGCGAGCTTTCCGCCGAGGACTATTCCCGCCTGCTGCAATACTATTACAGCCACGAAATGGTCGAAGAAAGGCTGCCTCTACTCCGCGAAGCAGTGCGGAAGTATCCTGATAACGCCGGATTTAACAACGACTTGGGCTATTTACTGCTTACCTCAGGCGGTTCCGCCGACGAAGCCGCCAAACTGATCCAAAGGGCTCTGGCCAGCGAACCGGACAACCCCTACTACCTCGATAGCCTGGCTTGGGTGCACTATCTGGCTGGCGAATACGAGCAAGCCCTGGCCTTGGTGGATAAGTTCGCCGCCATGGACAACATGCCCGCCGAGATCGCCTGGCACATCGGAGCCATCTATTTGAAAAACAATGATTTGGAGAATGCACGCAAGTTCCTGGAACGCAGTATCGGGATCGGCGGAGATCCCGCCAGCGTCGATCAGGCCGCCCAAGCCCTGAAGCAATTGCCTGCTTCGGGCAGAGATCCCCGGTAAATTCCGCCATACAACGCTAACCATCTTCCATTCATGCAGTTAACCACATACCGTCCAGTTTCGCTCCCGTCAGCAAGCCTTAATCACTTGTCAATCACTAGTCAATCAAGCGTCAACAATAGACACTTGATTGAGGCTTGATTGACAAGTGATTGACTGCAACCCCCGGGGACGCTGAGATAAATGCTTGTAAAATAGGAATTAAGGCCATGAGTATGGGCAATGTGTTGAAAACCCGCTTCTGCAGGATTTCAACAGCCTGCGTAGCCGAGGGGATTTATGTAAACCATAGCATAACTGGATTTCATTTCTGAATGGAAGCCATGCATATTTAGACGAATAGCGCTTCTTGGTTTATCCGCTATCTTGGCTCAATTCTTCGCCACCTACTGATGATAATGCAAACAATCCTGCAATCTCAGCCGTTTTTCAGGCATAGAACAACCATGCCATATTCATACCTTGCATATACATAGGAAAACAATGTGTTCTTGCCAGATTTACCTTGACAGGAATGCCATCTTGAAATTCAAGGTAACTTGCCGAATGGGAAACATCCCTTGCGGTAGTTAAGGATTTCTACTATGCTGTATGCCGAACACTTGAAACAGATCGCCAATCTGGATGCCGTGCTGCACAATCCGGCACGCTTGATGATCGTGTTTCTGCTGTCCAGAAACCAGAGCTGGGATTATCTGAGTTTGATGCGCGAGACCAATCTGACCTCGGGCAATCTGACCACGCATCTGAACAAACTCATGGCGGCAGGTTACGTGGATTTGCGCAAGGGCTACATCGGCCGCAAACCCAACACCGCCGTCGTGCTCACAGCCGAGGGGCTGGCAGCTTACCAGGCCTGGGGCGAAAAGATCCAATGGGCATTGCCGGAAGGGCTGCTGCCGCAGTTTCAGCCTCTGCGCGTGGAAACAGTTCCCGAAGAAGAAGTTGCGGAGTGGGAGGTTATCCCGGAATACCATCATTTTACCCCGGGGGCAGACTATCAGCATTTGGCGAGGCAAGACCGGGGCGGATACTATTCGCTGCCCGAAAAGCAGGATCCCGGCTATCACAGCGCGCCGCACAAGCAAAGTTCCCTGTACCGCACGGTAAGCGTGGAGCCAATCCCGGATTCGCATCCCCTTCCCGCCAAACCTGATCCCGGCTACCAACCGGTGCAGCACTGGTCCTATTCCTGGGTGAAGCACAATCCCCATTCCCAAAGCGGATGCTATTTCATCATCCAGGAAGGCCAATTGATCAAGATCCTGCCGGAGTACTATCTCAACGGCCATTTTCTGCCCGTGCTGGAAGACGCGCGCTGCTGACAGAAGCTGGCGAGGACATAGATAAGACATTGCAAATATAGCGGCTCTGACCGCAGAGGAGTAAACATGATCGAAACTTTGAAACGTATGACAGCCAGCTTGGATGCCGAATACTTCGACATCCGCTACGAGACCAAGCAAGTCGCGCGGGTCGTGATGAGCAAGGGCGAGGTGAAAAGTTACGGCTCAAATATCGGAGACGGCTATGTGTTGCGCGTGCTGAAGGACGGCGCTCTGGCCAGCGTCAGTTTTACCCGTCCGGAACAAGCTGCCGCGGCGGTCAAGAAAGCCCTGGAAAACGCTTCCGTACTGGCTTCCGGACATGGCACCAAGCGCCGGATCGCACCTTCTCCGGTAGTGAAGGAAACCGTCAAAGCCCGGCTGGAAGAGGATCCGCGGACTGTGTCCCTGCCGGAAAAACTGGACCTGACCCGCCGCTATTCCGAACTTCTGCTCGCCCAGCCGTCCATCGCGAACGTGGATATCGAATACACGGATGTCAGCCGGGACAAGTATTTCCTCAATAGCGAGGGTTCGGAGATCAACGAGGAACTGGTCACGACACGGCTTTCCGGCTCGATCGTGGCGCAGGAGGGTTCGCTGACCCAGCCGGTGCGCGTTTCCTTTGGCGGCAGCAACGGATTTCAGAAAGTGCGGAACCGTGAAAACGAGGCGCTGGAAAAGGCCAAGATCGCGGCTGGACTGCTCAAGGCGGAGCCCGTTACAGCCGGCACCTACCGCATGGTGCTCAATCCTGGCATGGCCGGCGTGTTCACCCATGAGGCGTTCGGGCATTTTTCCGAGGCGGACATCGTGCGCGATTTGCCTTCCCTACGCGAAAAGATGCAGATCGGCACTCCCTTGGGCGTCGATTTCCTGAACATCATCGACGACGCCACGCTGCCCGGCCAACTCGGCTATTACAAATACGATGACGAGGGCGTGGCAGTCCGCCGCACACATCTGATGACCAATGGCGTGCTGACAGCGCGTTTGCACGACCGTTTCACCGCGGCGGATTTCGGCGAGCCCCTTTCCGGACACGCCATCGCCGAGGACTACAGCTACGCGCCCATCGTCCGCATGGGCAACATCTTCATCCAGCCCGGCCAATACAGCCTGGAAGAACTGCTGGCAGCCATGGACGACGGCCTCTACATTGGCGAACCGATGGGCGGCCAGACCTCCGGCGAGAACTTCACCTTCGGCGCCAACTACGGCTATCACGTCAAGAACGGCAAGATCGCCGGCATGATCCGCGACATCAACATCGTGGGCAACCTTTACCAGACGCTGAAGAACGTCGTCATGATCGGCAGCGATTTCGTGCTCAAGGAATCCGGAGGCTGCGGTAAAGGCCAGACCAATATCCGTTCCTGTTTTGGCGGCCCGCACGTCTATTTCAAAGATCTCACCGTGGGAGGTAAATAATGGAAAAACTACTGCAACTCGCCCTGCAAAAAGCCGAACAGGCGGACGTTTACTTCGAGGAGGACGCCTCCGACGAACTACAATTCGTGGACGGCAAGCTGGACAAGGCCGATTCTTCGCTCAGTTACGGCATCGCGCTGCGCGTGATCAAGAATGGCCGCGTGGGCCTTGCCCACACCCGCAACCTCTTGGACCGCCAGGCTTTGGTGGACCAGGCGCTGGCTTCAGCGGAAAACGGCATGGAACTGAACATCAGCCTGCCCCTTACCAAGGATCTGGCCGAGGTCCAGAGTTACGACCCCGCGATCGAAACGGTCAGCAAGGAGGCCCTCATCGCCGAAGGACAGCGCCTGATCGGCTACGTCAAGCAGCGCAGTGACGCCCAGGTCAACTTCGATTACGGCTATTCAACCTCACGGGTGGGCATCATGAACGGCGCCGGCACGAATCTCAGCCGCCGCGGTTCCCAATTCGTCACCTACGCGAACCTGGTTTTTCCGGGTACGGGTTCCGGCCTGCTGGACTTCAAGATGGGCAAACAACCGCTGTCGCTGGACGAAGCGCAGTTGGACAAGCTGGTGGAACTCTACAAGATCGCCGCAACGCAGTTGGTGCCGCCTACAGGCAATCTGCCCGTGATTTTTACGCCCTACAGCCTGCATTTCCTGTTTTCCCGCTTCTTCGTGGCGGCCTCGCCGATCAATTTCTACAACAAGGTTTCCCCCTTGCTGGAAAAGCGCGGACAACAGATCTTCTCCGCTCAGATCAGCATCCGGCAGGATCCTTTCGCGCCTGATATGGCCAATTCCATGGCTTTCGACGGCGAAGGGACGCCCACGCGGAAATTGGACTATGTAGACCGCGGCGTGTTCAAGGCCATTCCCACCGATCTCAACTACGCGCAGAAACTGGGATTGGAGCCCACCGGCAACGGTTTCCGGGGCAGCCACGAAGCCCTGCCTTCGGCCCAGCCGATCAACATCTGCGTGGATCCCGGCACCCAGACCTTGGATGAAATGATCGCCTCCGTAGACCGCGGCCTCATCGTCCATTCCCTGATGGGAGGCCATTCCGGCAACATCCTCAACGGCGATTACTCCGTCGGCGTGTCGTCAGGATTCTATATCGAAAACGGCAAGCTCACCGCCCGGGTCAAAGACTGCCTGCTTTCCGGCAACCTTTACGACACCCTGGGCAAGGTGCTGGCCGTGGAATCCACCGCCCGCGTCCTCGGTTCCTACAAGGTTCCGGCCATCCTCTGCGACAGGATCAACGTAACCGGCAAATAGGCGGCCAATACATAGACCGGGTGAATAGGTAACCGCGTAAACTCGGCGGAACGACCGCCTGAAGGCAGTGTTACGGACCTGCAACGCTATCAATTCAGCCAAGGATATTGAATGAAACTTAAACTGGCCATGTTCAGCCTGCTCGTTTTGGCTGCAGGCATTGCGGCCCTGAACGCCGATCCGGTCCGTGATCTTAACCTGCAGATCGAGGTGTTTAACATCGAACTGCTCCACATCTATTGGAATGACGATCCCATGGCGTCCCGTTACAGGGTTTATGTGTCCGGAACCCCGCTTCCGCCAAACGATCCGGGTTGGCTTTACTGGACCGAGACCTACATCCCCACCACCTATTTCCCCCTCTCTCTGCAAAAGGCGTTTTTCTGCGTGAGTTCGGTTTACGACGATCTTGGCACACTCACCTACATCCCCGGCGGAACCTTTAACAACGGCAGTTCCAACGTGACCATCTCCAGCTTCTACCTTGACCGCTACGAGGTGACTCAGGCTTCCTACCAGGCGGTGATGAATGTGAACCCAGCCCACAACTACGGAGTCGGGGACAACTTCCCGGTCTATTTCGTGGACTGGTTCGATGCGGTCGAATATTGCAACCGGCGCAGCATTCAGGAAGGGATCGCGCCCTGCTACAGTTATCTGAACTACGGCACAAATCCTGATGGCTGGCCGGTAGGCTGGAATTCGACCTTTACCAACCACGCCAATGTAAGCTGCGATTGGTCCGCCACGGGCTACCGTCTGGCTACGGAAATGGAATGGATGTTCGCAGCCAAGGGCGGCAACCTGAGCCACAATTACACCTACAGCGGCAGCAACGACATCGGCGCGGTGGCCTGGTACAACGTCAATTCCGGCAACACCAGCCACGTGGTGGGAGGCAAAGCGCCCAACGAACTGGGCTTGTACGACATGAGCGGCAATCTCCGCGAATGGGTTTGGGATATCGCTGGCCCATATCCCGCGGAAGACCAGACCGACCCCACAGGCCCTGCCACCGGCACCTACAGGGATAAGCGCGGCGGCAGTTGGGCAGACGTCGCCAACAGCTGCACGGTGTTCAACCGTTCCTCCAATATCGCTGAAAACATACATCAAAACAGCGGCTTCCGGGTTTGCCGGCGCTTGCCCTGAAGCCCTGAAAACAGGCTTTCAGCGGATTTTCTTGACAAAAACGCCGCCCTTTTTGGGATAGCACACAACCTTGGGTGATTAGCTCAGCTTGGTTAGAGCGCTACGTTGACATCGTAGAGGTCACTGGTTCGAGTCCAGTATCACCCACCACCCTTTCTTGCCGGGGTGATTAGCTCAGCTGGTTAGAGCGCTACGTTCACATCGTAGAGGTCACTGGTTCGAATCCAGTATCACCCACCATCCCTTCCAATCAATCCAGGTCCGTTTTCACACAATCAGTAAAGGCCTCTTGCAAACAAAGTGGGCTAACCCACACGGTTTGAAAGAGAGTCATAGCTTACTATGCCCTCTTTCCCAATTTCTGATCATGAACATAAAAACCGGCTGCGTGGGATCTTACCCGTTACCACTACGCCGTCATTGCGCGGTCATTGCGGGTAAAGCGCGCAATGACCGCGCAATGACCGCGCAATGGTTACCGGAGGGATTCTGGATTCCGGGCACAAAATGAGGTTTTGCCACTTGGTTGGAAAGAGAGCCATTTTTTATTATGCTCCCTCAAGCCTTAAACTATCCCCAAATACCACTCCGCGTAGGTCGCAAAAAAGGAATTGACAATAATGGCAACCCTGGGGCTGATGCAATCCAATGAAAAAAACACTTGAATATGGCACAGGAGTAAGCGTATGAAGATGTACGTGCGGCTCTTAAGCCTGACACTGCTGACCGGACTGGCGGCCTTTGGCTGCACAGGGCGCGGTGCTGCGGATCAGGCCAGATTGAGAGAGACGGTTGTGGAAAAACTCCGGGTCGAAGACATCCCCAACGATGGTGGAGACGGCCTGATGGTAAGCTGGAAACCCCTGCCCAAAGAAATGCGCATCCAAGAGTACCGCATCTATCGCGGCATCCATCCGGATTCGCTGTTCTTCCTCGCATCGGTGCAGGTGAACGTGAAGACAGGCGTGGCCGCGGATACGATGTATTATTACGACAGCGGCTACAGCACTTTCATCGACATCGATTCACCCGGCAAGTTGAAGCACGAGAAAGGCAATCCGGGCAGCATCATCTACCGCGGAGTCCCGCGGGATTTTGCCCTGGCAGCCCGTTTGAGCGAGAAATTCAACCTCTACACCTCCATCCCGGATAAATACTATTACTACAAGTCGCGTCCAGCTCGTTCCGCGGACAAGGAAGACGAGACCGTCTATGCCGGCCTGAAATTCCACCAGCAGACGATCATGGCCTCCCTGAAGAGCCCAACTCCCGGCGAAGAACCTCCCCAGTATTATTACACGGTGGTTCCGGTCAATGAGCGTAACAAGTATCTGGGCATAGCCAAACCGGTGAACGGTTATCCCACCGATGACCGCCCGGAAGCCTCGCCCGGCCTGTATTGCGTGGCCCTCCAGGATACGCGCAAACTGCAGTTCGAATGGGACTATCCGCTGAATAATTCCGATTTCCGCAGCTATATGATCTACGCTTTGCCGGCGATCTCCGACTCCGTGTGGAACAGACTGGGCGACGCGGAACGCAACGCCGCACTGGCAGCCGCCATTCCTGTGACCCAGGGTCCAGTGGGCAGCGGTTCGCTGAAGAACTACAAGGTTTTGGGCGAGGGCGAAGAAGAGCCCCTGCCTCCAGGATTGACCTGGGAAACCGCGCTTACCAGGCGCTACGTGATCCAGTTCGCCGACTATGGCTATCCAGCGCCTTCACCCCTGAGCAGCCTGGCTTCGCCCCAACTGGCCACCAGCCAGAACTTGCCCCTCCAGGCCAAATACTGGGTGGAGGACAAGCCCTGGGACAAAGGCGACCGCATATCGGTGACTTGGGAACAGCCCATCGTTTCGCTCACCAAGACCACGACCCTGACCAAGAAGGGCACGATCCTGAAGATCAACTACCAGGTGAACAAGACCGACGCCCAGCGCATCAACAACATCTATTTCGAGTTCTTCGAGCCTGGCGCCAAGGTTCCCTTCGCCAGGATCAACGAATTTTACCAGGATAACATCATCCGGGTGGACATCCCGGAGAAATACTCGCTGCGGAACAAAGCCCAGGTGCCCTCCGACAGCCTGATGGTTAAGATGACCATCGCCGTCAAGCCCTACCGGTTGAATCCCAAAAACGGCAGGCTGAACTACGGCAAAACCGAATTGGTGAAGGACTATGAATTGGTCCAATACCTGAAACCGGACCCGGTGATGATGGCCTATATGCCCACCAAGGAACTGTTCCGCAACGGCGTGGAGATTTCCTCGATCCAGAATGTGGTTTACCGCAAAAGTTACCGCGGCAGCGCCTTCTCGCTGGTTAAACGCAACACCGCCTTCGAAAACAACCTGGACGTAACGGTTCCCTACGTGGCTACGGTGAACCAGGGCGTGGCGGGATTCAACTTCATCAAAGGCGACAAACTCTACACCTACATGAACGGCAAACGATTTTCCCGCAAGGTTGAGCCAGGCGACAAAGCGCGCGGCCTGGTGCTGGTTTCCTCCGATATCGACTTCACCTACGACGCCGAAAACAAGACTGTGCTCAACACCAGCATCTTCCGCGACGAAGCGGCTCAAAAGATCGCCAAGCTGGACAAGGACCTGAAGAAGAGCAAGGACGAACTGAACGTCAAGCTGGCAACGCTGAAAACTGCGGCTCCGGCTTTGCTGCCCATGCTCCAGGCCGAAATCGAAGGACTGCAGGGCGGGATCGAAAAACAGGAACAAAACATCAAACTATACAAGGAAAACAAGACCTTCCAGGCAGCGCTGAAATACGGCTCCAACAGATCGATGATGCGCTACGTGGCGTCAGTGCGCGAGCCGGAAGCCCGCCAGCACACCTATATGGTGCTCAAGACCAATGGCGAAGGCTTGTTCAAGGAATCCGCGCCAGATACACTCAAGACCGGTGAATACGTTTACTACGGCCCCAAGTCCAACTGGTTCGACTGGAACAAACTGCTGACCCTGATCGCCGTGCTGATCTTCGGCATCGACGTGGTGGTGTTCGTCAACCTCGCCAAACGCGGCAAAGACCTCTATCTGAGGCCCATTGCCGGATTGGAAGAGATCGACAACGCCATTGGCCGCGCTACGGAAATGGGACGCCCGATGCTCTATTGCATGGGTAACGGCGGCCTTTCGGACGTGGCCACCCTGGCTTCCATGGGCATCCTGCAGCAGGTGGCCAGGAAAGCGGCGGAATACGACACCAAGCTCATCGTGCCCTGCTACGACTACATCGTGATGCCGATCGCCCAGGAGATCGTCCGCGAAGCCCACTACTCCGTGGGCAGGCCGGACAGCTTCGACAAGAACAACGTATTCTACCTCACCTCCGCCCAGTTTGCCTATGTGGCGGGCGTCAACGGGATCATGATCCGCGAACGCATGGCCACCAACTTCTTCATGGGCTATTTCGCCGCCGAAGCGCTGCTCATGACGGAGACCGGCAACGCCGTGGGAGCCGTGCAGATCGCCGGTTCGGACGCCATCACCCAGATACCCTTCTTTATCACCACCTGCGATTATACGCTGATCGGCGAAGAACTCTACGCCGCCTCGGCCTATCTGAACCGTGAACCCATGCTGCTGGGGACCCTGAAAGCCCAGGACTACTTCAAGTTCCTGATTCTGGTTTTCGTGATCGCCGGAGCTCTGCTGGCGACCTTCCAGGTCACCGGCTTAATGCAACTCTTCCCCCTAAAATAAAAGAGGTCTTACATGAAGAAGACAATACCGTTGTTAATCGTGATTGTGGGCGGCATCATCTGGCTGGCCTGGGTGTTTGTGCCCCACAGATATCTGCAGGACGTGTTCTACTACGATTTCTATCTGCCCTGGGCTCGCGCCATGGCTCCGTTCGGCATGCTGCTGGGCGTGATGAGCCTTTCCATGATGCACTTCAGCAAGATCCGCCGCAAAGCCCCCAAATGGCAATACAGCTTCTTCTTCTTCGCCGGCTTTGTCATCACTTCCCTGGCCGGCTTCATCGGAGGAACGCAGAAGGGCGGCCTCTATATGTGGCTGTTTGAAAACATGCAGATGCCCATGAGCGCCACGATGTTCGCCCTGCTGGCTTTCTACATGGCCTCTGCCGCTTACAAGGCGTTTCGGGCACGCTCTCCCGAAGCCACGGTCCTATTGATCGCGGCGATCGTGGTGATGCTGGCGCAGGTGCCTCTGGGAGTGAAGATCAGCAAGCATCTGCCTTCCATCTCGCAGTGGATCCTGGACGTGCCGAATCTGGCCTCCAAACGCGGGATCATGCTCGGTGTGGGTCTCGGCAGCGTTGCCACCACCCTGAAGATCATGCTGGGAATTGAACGCAGCTACTTGGGAGGAGATTGAGATGGCAACTAAAATGAACTTCTTCGAGCGGCTGCAGCAGCTCGACCGCCGCTGGATCTACATCGTAGTGGCACTGGCGATCATCATTCCCCTGATGATCCCCTACAATTCGGACAACGTGACTTCCCCGCCCACCGAAAACGTGTATCAGATGGTCGATTCCTTTGCCGGACGCGAAGACCGCGCCATCCTGATGAGTTTCTACCACGACGCTTCCACGATGCCGGAACTGTACCCGATGCAGATCGCCATCTTGCGGCACTGCTTCGAGCGCAACGTCAAGGTCTTCATGCTCTCCTTCCTGCCCACTGGCGCCCCCATTATCGACATGGCCATCAACTCCGTCAAGGAAGAATACCCGGAGATCAAGTCTGGAACCGACTATTGCAACTTCGGCTATATCCCCGCGACCTTGGCCATGCCCACGATCATCGGCATGGGCGACAACATCGCCACCGCGGTGCCCACCGACGCTGAAGGCCGCAAAACAGAAAACCTGCCGATCATGAAGGGGATCAACAACTACAGCGAGTTGAACCTGGTGATCGAATTCTCCGGTTCTGTTGCCGGCGGTATGTGGCTCACCTATGCCCGTCCCAAATTTGGCACGAACATCGCCGTGGGCGTAACCGCCGTGATGGCCGCCGACGAATACCCCTACCTGCAGACCGGACAGTTCATCGGAATGCTGGCCGGACTTAAAGGCGCCGCCGAATATGAAAAACTGGTGGAAGTCTTCGCAGCCTACAGGGCTCCCGGAGCCCGTCAAAAACCCTATGTGGACGCCGAAGGCAAAAAGATCATCCCCGGCCGTTCCTTCAGCAAGGACGTCCTGGCCAAACCCGAGATCCAGGACCTGATCAAGATCACGCCGCAAACCCAGGCCAGGTTCACCCCGGCCGAGTTCAAGGCCTTCCTGGCCAACTATCCGCCGGAGGAACAGGCCAAATTGACCCAGGCCAAAACCCAATCCGGCGACAAGATCGTGATCGACGTCAGCAAACTCATAGCCGACAATTTCAGCCGCGACGCTTGGAGCGAACTCACCCGCCTGACCCGCAACACCATCTACAAGTTCAAAGTCGCGCGCATCGGCATGAACGCCCAATCCGTGGCGCACATCATGATCATCGTGTTCATCGTCATCGGGAACATCGGCTACTTCATCCAGAAAGCCAGAACGGCGAAGAAATAAGGGAGGAAACAATGTCATTCGAACTCTTCAGCAATCTCGTGGGGGCCTTCTTCACCCTCTGCATCTTCTCCTTCCTTTACAAGGACAACCCGTTCTACCAGATGTCCGAGCAACTGTTGGTGGGAATATCGCTGGGCTACTCGCTGGTGCTTACCTACGAGCGGGTGTTCATCCCCTTCTTCTACCAGCCGATCTTCCTCAAGCAGCAATGGATCCTGATCATTCCCAGCATCATCGGTATGTTTTACCTGCTGCGTTTCTCCCGCAAACTCAGTTGGCTGTCCCGCTACCCCATCGCCTTTTCCATGATGGGCGTGGGCGCGTCCGTGGCGCTGGCCATGCACAACAGCATCCTGGTGCAGATGCGCCAGGCCATGGTTCCGCTGGAAAACCTCAACCTCATCCTGATCTTCATCGGAACGATCGCCGTGCTGCTCTATTTCTTCTTTTCCAAAGCGCACACAGGCATCTACGGCAAGTTTGTGGATGTGGGAAAGTGGTTCATGATGGTGGGCTTCGGCGCGTCATTCGGCTTGACCGTGATGGCGCGTATTTCCCTCTTGATCGGCCGGATACAGTTCCTGGTCAACGACGTCTTCGTGATGGTCAAACAGGCCATTTTCGGGTAGCGCCCTTTGACCGTTTATACTGGGGAAGCGCGCAGCTTCCCCAGCTATTATGCCTTGAATCTATACAAGAGAGTTCCACTCCTTGGGGACGGACTGATGAATAAAGCCTATTACTGGACCT
>DAHVPC010000026.1 GCA_027318475.1 Candidatus Cloacimonadota bacterium
TGATTTGACGTTTTAAAGACTGGATCCCGGCTCGCCACCCCACTCCGTGGGAGCCCGGCGTCCGGGATGACACCGCATCTTACTATCTAAATCTTCCTTCAATCCCCGAAAGTCATCCCGGGCTTGATTCGGGATCCAGTCTTCTGCCCTTATTCCCTACGATGCCTATGTTTGGAGACAGGGGCTTATCTTACATATTAATGACTGGATCCCGGCTCGCCATCCCACTCCGTGGGAGCCCGGCGTCCGGGATGACAGTGCTGGGACTTGTGGATGCCAATCCGCCATCCTTCCATCCTTACCCTCTATTCGTGTAAATTCGTGTAATTCGTGGACGTAAACCCTCGCCTTCGACCAGTTCTGCCATACTGCCCGCAGAAATTGTGATTGACGAAAAACACGTCTGTTCAGAATCTAGCCTCGGAGACGGATTGACGCATGAACGAATTCCTGCACGAACTACATAAATTCCGGCGTGGTTTGAATCTGCAAGCTTTGGCGCGGACCCTGGCCATAGCCTTGTTGGTTCTTGCAGGAGGGGTGCATCTCTACTTTCTGGCCTGGCTGAACGCCCCGGTCCAGAGCCAGTTTCTGCTGATTTTAAACTACGTCCTGAAAGCCTCTATCCTTCTGCTCATCGCCTACCTGCTGTTCAGGAGGATCAAGCGTTTCATCGGCCTGCGGGAAACGGCGCGCTGGCTGGACCAGCAGATCGACCACTCCGACGACCTCTATCAAAACCTCTTTGAGCTCGGCCAGCAAAAGCAAAACGACCCCGTCATCGCAGCTCTGGCCGGCCAAGCCCAGAAACGCCTGAATACATCGGATTACCGCCTGCCCCGGCTGTTCCCGGCCCGGAGCGGATTCCTCGCCCTGTTCGTCCTTGTGGGGATAGTGAGCGTCTGGACCCTGTCCTGGGCGGAATTCCGCTACGCCGCCAAGCAGTTGTACAGCGCCAAACCTGAATCCGTAGCCTACAAAACCATCATCGAACTCAAGCCCGGCAACGCCACCCTCGGCAAAGGCCAGCAGCTGGTCATCGAAGTGGTGGATCCCGATCCCCGGCTGAACCACCGCCTCTTTTACCGTTGGGATAAACAGTGGCGTGAATTGGGCCTCACCCGCAACAGCTACACCTTCCCCGCGTTGGAATACTCGCTGGAATACTATGTGTCCAACGAAGTTGCGAAAAGCCCCGTTTACCAGGTCGTTTGCCTGGACGAGCCTTTCGCCCGGAACTGGGAAGTGCAGTACAATTATCCGGATTACACCGGCCTCGGTTCCGTCCGGGACACCCTCAGCTATGGCAACATCGAGGCGTTCAAGCACACGGAAGTGCTGCTGTCCCTGCAGTCCAACATCCCCGTCCGGCAAGCGCTGATGCGCTTCTCCGACGGCAAGTCCCAGCCCCTGCAAGCCTCTTCCGAAACTTCCTTCAGCACGCGCCTGAAACTCACCCAGCCCCAGACCTGGTATCTGGAGCTCACCGACGCCCTCGGCCGCAAATCCCGCCCGGAAGAGAAGACCATCACCATCATCCCGGACCAGGCGCCCGAAGTGCGGATCCTCTTTCCCGGCGAAGACGTGGTCCTGAACCAGAACCTCCTGCTACCGCTGATAATCTCAGCCGACGACGATTTCGGCCTGCGCAACCTCTCCCTGCGCTACCAGGTGAACAACAACCCCGTCCAGGCCCTCGAACTGCAGTCCGTCATCAACTCCAAACTGCTGACCCTCGACCACACTTTCGACCTGCGCGGCCTGGGCTTGCTGCCCGGCGACAACGTGACCTATTGGGCCGAGGTCTTTGACAACTCGCCGGACCGCCAAAGCGCCAGCAGCGCCAAATACAAAGCCCGCTTCCCCTCTATCGAGGAGATCTACCGCGAGATCGAACGCCAGGAGAAACTCAAGACCGGCGAGCTGGAAGAAGCCCTCCAGGAATCCCGCGAACTGCAGAAGGACTTTGAGCAGAAGCGGCGCGAACTGCTGAAGGACAACACCCTGCAGTGGGAGGACAAGAAGCAGCTGGAGAAGATCCTGGACCAGCAGCAAAACCTCAGCGAGCAGGTGGAAAACGTGGCGCAGGATTTCCAGGAGCTGATCCAGAAAATGCAGCTGAACGACGCCATCTCCGCCGAGACCCTGCAGAAGATGCAGAAGATCCAGGAATTGATGCAGGAGATCAGCAACGACGAGCTGCGCGAGGCGATGAGCAAATTCGAGGAAGCGCTGCAGAAGCTGAATCCGGAAGACGTCCGCAAGGCCATGGAAAACTACAAATTCTCGCTGGAGGATTTCAGCCGCAAGATCGAGCAGACCCTGCAGCTGCTGGAGAGCATCAAGAAGGAACAGGCCATGGAAAAGGCCCTGCAGATCTCCCAGGAAATGGAAAAGATGCAGAGCGCCCTCCAGGAAAAAGCCGGCGATCCCAGCCAAAACAACGAAAAACTGGCTCAGGAACAGCAGCAGATCAGCGATAAATTCGAAAACTTGCAGGAAGAGCTGAAGAACATCGAGCAGATGCTCGATCCCGCCAAGGACAAGCAAATCAAGCAGGAACTGAGCGAACTGCGGCAGGAAATGAAATCCGGCCAGTTGCAGCAAAACATGCAACAAAGCCAGAAACAGCTTTCCCAAAACCAGCGTTCCTCGGCGCAGAACTCCATGGCGGAGGCCCTGGAAAAAATGCGCCGCTACACCCTGCGCTTGGCGGAAATGAAGAGCTCCATGGGCGGAGGCAGCCAGCGCGAAGTGGTGCAGGCCATGCAAAACGCCATCCGCGAACTGCTCATCTTTTCCAAGCAGCACGAGGAACTCCGCAACCGCCTGGGCGCCGACCCCTACCAGGTCGTGGGCGACCTCATCGCCCACTACGAGGGCATCCAGGTCTCGCTCAACCGCCTCTTCAAGGTCCCCCAGGTCTCCATGTTCCTGCCGCCCAAGTTTTTCATCGACCTAGCGGACGCCAACAAAGCCTACCGCGAGATCTTCATCAACGTCAGCGAAATGCAATACGCCCGGATCCCGGAACAACTGGAGGAAGTGCAAAAAGGCCTGAACCTGATGGTTTACGACCTCATCCAGGTCCTCAACAATCCCTCCAGCGGCTCCGGAAGCGGCTCCGGCATGCAGTCCCTGATGCAGATGCTGGGCCAGATGAGCCAGGAACAGATGGCGCTGAACATGCTCACGGAGCAGCTGATGATGCAGTTGCAGGGCAGCGGGGGCAGGATGAGCCCCGCTTTGCAGCAGCAGATCCAGAAACTCGCCGGCGAGCAGGAACGCCTGGCGGAAAACCTCAAACGGGCGCTGCAGAACAATCCCGCAGCCCAGAAACAGGGCAACGCCATCAAGCAGATCATCGACGAGGCGGAGGCCATCTCCCGCCAGCTGCGCAACAACCAGATCTCACAGGACCTGCTCAAGCGCCAGGAAAACATCGTTTCGCGCCTGCTGGACGCCCAACGCTCGATCAACAAGCGCGAATTCAGCGAAAAACGCAAGGGCGAAACCGCCGCTCCCACCTCGCAGTCCCCCACCGGCCAGGACTACGACGCCCTGCGCCGAAAAGCCATGCTGGACGACGCTTACCGGCTCTTCCCGCCCGCCTACCAGCAGGTCATCCTCCGATACCTGAAACTGCTCAATGAATAAGCCCGCCCTGATTGCCCGGCTCATCCTTCTGGGCGTTTTGCTCCTGCTCGCGTTACCGGCCTGGGCCCAATACAGCGAGAAGGACATCCTCTCCCAGCAGGCCTATCAATTGCTGGCGCAGCGCCAGTACGCCGAGGCGGAAAAACTCTTCGAACAGATACTGGTAAAGTTCCCCGACGATCCCAACAGCGTCCTGCAATTGCTGAACATCTATTTTCAAACCTCCCAGCTGGACAAGGCGGAGGCCGCCCTGGACCGCTACCGCCGCATCCTGCCCCCCAACCAGGCCGCCGAACAGCAGATCCTGCTGCTGGTGATGCAGGGTAAGCCGGATGAAGCCTGGAGACTCGGCCAGTCCTATCTGCAGCAGCAAAACCACCCGGAAAACGCCTACCGCCTGCTGGCCTCCTATTTCGAACGCCGCGGTTTTTACGACCAGGTGCTGCAGCTCTACGCTGACGCCCGCAAGCAGCTCGCCAATCCGGAACTTTTCCGGCTGGAACTGGCCGGCGCCGCCCTCAACTACCGCCGCTTCGACCTCGCTTTGCAGGAATATCTGGCCTTCCTGGATAAAAACCCCGCCAACCTCTATTTCATCAACAACCAGTGCAAGGCCATCCTGGACGAAGATCCCGCCCGCCTCGCTGTGATCGGCGACTATGCCGCCTCCAGCCAGAATCCCGTGATCAAGGAGCTCTACGCCAACGCCCTGGTTTCCCGCCAGCAATTTGCGGCCGCCCTGGACGTCTATAAGGCCCTTCCCCCGGATAAGCTCGTCCGCTTTGCCGAAGAGCAGTTCCGCGCCCTGAACGACGAGGCCGCCCTTCCCTCCTTCGCCTACCTCGCCGCGAACAGCGCCGACGCCCTCGCCCGCAACGATTACCTGCTCCGCCAAGCCCAGATCACTTTCCGCAACGGCGACCACGCCGCCACGGACCTCGTGCTGCGGAAGATCCTGGCCGATTCGCTACTCCTCCAGCGCGGCAACCAGCTCTACAAGGGGATCAACCTCAAAGCCCGCAAACTGATGGCCGAAAACAGCCTCGCGCTGGAAAGAGACGTGGAGGCCGCGGCCGCCTGGTACGCCGAGGCCCGCAAGTTCGGCGCCGGCGCTTTCGACCAGCAGGATATCGACCTCGCCAGCGTCCGCCTGCTCCAGATCCGCCAGGATTACGCCCAGGCCGCGCTGCTGCTGGATAAAGTCTCGGAGCCCCAGCTCCTCGAACGCCGGGATTACCTGCGCTTCAGCAACGAACTCCTCCGCGGCAACACCGCGTTGGCGGACACCCTGATGAACGATCTCGTGATCCGCTATCCCGGCGGGGCCTATGTCAACGACGCCATCTACCAGCTGATGTTCGCCCTCGGCCTCGAAGGCGCCGACCGGGAGGGCTTTTTCGCCGCCTACCGCCTGATGCTGCTCAAGGATCCGGCGGCAGTGGACAGCCTGCAGAGCCTCTTTGCCCGGACCCAGGACGAGGAACTGCTCATCCTGGCCGTCGAGTGGGCGCTCCTGCTGGCGGACACGGCCAAGGCCGCCGGCTTGCTCCAGCGCGAATGGCAGGATGGCATCAGCGCTGAATACGCGGCCCTGCTGAAACTGATGCTCAGCGACGACCCCGCCGCCGGGCAGCGCCTGGCCCGCGATTTCCTGCAAACCAATCCCGACAGCATCTTCGCCCCCAAATTCCGCCAGAACCTCAGCCGGGTCAATTACTCCCGCCCCCAATTCTGACCTCAAAAAAAAGCCCGGCGGGAAAACCGGGCTTCCTGCGATAACTGGATGTGCGATTTAGTTGTGGGCGGTCACGCGGAAGAATTTGGGCAACCGCGTGCACATGCTGAACAACTCCCTGCGCGTGTATCCCAACCTCTGGTGCAACGAAGACTTAAGATAGAAACATGTTAATCCTGGCTTTCTTTGTGATCGCATCTCCTTTAACTCTTTGAAATTGATCATAATGTTGCTGTGTTTGCTCCACAACTGGGATTTCAATTTTTCCGACTAAAATACGCAGGGGATATCTGTCAATCTGAAATTTGGGGATCACTTCGCTTCATACTTTACTTCTACTTAGTAATGTATTTTTCGAGTAGGACCTTCCCATCAAGATCAACTCTAAGCAAGTCTTCGCAACCCCCACAGGGGCTTGCGAAGAATTGACTCCTTGCGGCACAGTGGGTTAGGCGCAGAATTCGCAAGAAACGGCAGTCTGTGACCCCCCGGGGTGCAGGAGATCTTCGTAATGCAACACAGGCATTACTTAAAGTCTGATATAATAGGGATAGTATCATAATGATATACAATAATTTTATTTTTTAATACAACTATATATACTTACCCTTATCCCTTACTGCATCTGCACAAAGGGTGAAATTGGACTTTTGATATTTGGCACATGGGGGAGCATCTACGCAAGGGGGGCACAGAGTCCCTTTTTCTGCGAATTTTGCCCGTAAGTGCTTGGGAGACAAGGACTCAATTCTTAGCAAGCCTCCGGAGTAGTTGCGTAGACTTGCGTAGAGTTGCCTCTGTACCTGGCAATGGTTCTAGGTTACACAAGCCTCTGCGTAACTCGTTTTAATTCTGAATTCCTTGCGTAATTCTCATAGGCCGGCAGTTCTCCCCGGCGTTCCAAATCCCCTACTCCTCCCCCACGGCGGTGACCCGGAAGAACAGCCTGTCCGCCCAGAGAGCGCCGCCAAACACCGTGTACTCGCATTCCACCCAGCCGACCTGCGCCAGGGGCAGAAACTCCCCGTCCGGCAGGTAGGCGCAGGCATAGATCTTGTAGGCGAAGGGGTAGAACGGATTTCCGCCGGTATCCTGGGTCACGGGATCCCATTGCAGGCGGATGTCGTCGCCCCAGCGGGTGATCCGCACGTTTTGGGGCTCTTGCGGCTTGGGGGGGTAACCCAGTTTGGCGGTGAAGATGTCCCAACTGCCGGCGGAGGTTAGCGTGAAAGGTCCAAAAACGGCATTACCGGACATTTCGCCGGTTAAGTAAGTATTGCCGATTCCGTCCGCCGCGATCCCGTAACCCACGTCAGAGCTGGATGATCCCGCCCCCACCGCCCACAGCCAGTTGCCGGCGGAGTCAAGTTTGGCGGCGAAGACATCGATAGATCCGCCGGAAGTGAGCGTGTAAGGGCCAAAATCCGCGTTAGTGGTAAAATATCCGGTCAAGTAGGCGTTTCCAGCGCTGTCCGCCGCGATGCCCCAAGCTCGGTCGTTATCCAACCCGCCCGCCCCGGCTGCCCACAGCCAGTTGCCGGCGGAGTTCAGTTTCGCAGCGAAGATATCGTAGTTGCCGCTGGAGGTCAGCGAATAAGCGCCAAATTGTGCAGTAGCCTTGAAGAATCCGGCTATCAAGGCGTTATCCAGCCCATCGGAAGCGATGCTGAAGCAATAATCAGCGTTAGTTCCCGGTCCTCCGACATTCACCACCCAGAGCCAGTTGCCGCCAGAGTCCAGTTTGGCGGCGAAGACATCGGTGGCGGCGCTGGCGGCGATGATCCAGGGTCCGAAGGAGGCGCTGCCCGTGCAGAAACCGGTTATGAAGGCGCTACCCGCGCTGTCCAGGCAGATGCCGGTCCCCTCGTCATAACCTGACCCGCCAGCCCTCACCGCCCAGAGCCAGTTGCCGTCCGCGTCCAGTTTGGCGGCATAAATATCGCGGTTTCCAGCCGCTGTGAGTGTGAAGGATCCAAACGAAGCGCTTAACTGGAAACTCCCGGTCACATAAGTTGAGCCCAGGCCGTCCACGGCGACCCGGTAACCCAAGTCGTCGGAAGCTCCTCCTGCCCGCCTTGCC
Source organism: Candidatus Cloacimonadota bacterium (assembly GCA_027318475.1). Classification (GTDB taxonomy): domain Bacteria; phylum Cloacimonadota; class Cloacimonadia; order Cloacimonadales; family Cloacimonadaceae; genus Syntrophosphaera. Next base: position 7,473 of record DAHVPC010000026.1, read on the forward strand.
CACAGCCAGTTGCAGTTGGCGTCCAGTTTGGCGATGAAGGTATCCAAGTTGCCGCTTGAGGTGATCGTAAGTGAACCGAAACTGGCGCTGCCACGGAATTCACCGATCAGATATATGTTGCCCGCGCCATCCAGGGCGATCCCGGAGCCCCGGTCCAAATCCGTCCCGCCCGCCTGCGCCGCCCAGAGCCAGCTACCCGAGCTATCCAGCTTGGCGACGAAGATATCGTCCAAGCCGCTGGAAACCAGATTGTAGGGGCCAAACGACGCGGTTCCGGCAAAGTAACCGGACACATATTGGTTGCCCTGGTTATCGAACGCGACGGCAAAGCCAATGTCGTCATTGACTCCTCCCGCCTGGCTGGCCCATTGCCATCCGGGCGCCTGGGCGGTCAGGCAGAACGCTCCGCAGAGCAAGATAAAGCAGAAAAGCAAGGATTTCATTCCCACCTCCATCCAATGCTGTTTCAAAGGGTGTCAGAATTGCTATTCCATGAATATGTGTCAAGGATAATATGCGGTTCCAGCTGGAGCTTCCTCAAGTCCGGCGGATAAGCCCGCGCAGCCGAACTTGGACCACATAAACTTATAATTCCGGGAAATATGTAGAAACAGCTTGACACGGATAATGAACGCGATAATAAGAGCCCACTTTTCATGGTAATCACGTTTTGTCCCGATCTGGCCCGCCAGAGTGGGAAAAAAGTCAACGCGAAGGAGATCTCTCATGAAGAACATTGTGTCGATTCTCGTCTTTCTGGCCCTGGCAGGTTTTCTGGGCGCGCAAACCTGGACTTGGGCGCACCGCGGCGGCGGAACCAGCTACGATACCGGCGAGGCTGTTTACACCATCGATTCAGGCTATAGCTTCGTTGCCGGGAATTTCCAGGGCACATCCACTTTCGGCACCACCACCCTCACCAGCAGCGGTAATTACGACATCTATGTGGCCTGGCTGGATCAGGACGGCAACTGGACCTACGCGATCAAAGCCGGCGGAACCGGCGCCGATTATGTCAAGGACATCTACGCCGACAACAACGGCAACAGCTATGTGACCGGATACTTCACCGGAAGCATGGTCTTTGGCGCCATCACCCTCACCAGCGCCGGCGGATACGACGCCTTCGTGGCTAAGGCGGACTTCTTTGGCAACTGGCTCTGGGCGGTGAGGGGCGGAAGTTCCTCCACCTCCTATTCAGACATGGGGGACGGCATCGCCGGCGATAACGCGGGCAATATCTACGTTACCGGCTCCTATTCCGGCACCGCGGATTTCGGCGCTTACACCCTTACCAGCGCTTCCAGCCAGCCGGATATCTTCGTTGCCCGGCTGAGCGGCGCCGGAGGCTGGGCTTGGGCGGTCTCCGCCGGGGGAACCTACCACGACTACGGCCAAGGCATCTGCGTGGACCGCTACAACAGAATCTACGTTACGGGGTCGTTCTCGCTGACGGCGACCTTCGGTACGCTCTCCGCCACTACCGGCGACGCGGGCATGCTGAACTCGGACGCCTTCGTCGCCAGAATCAACATGGGCGGTACCTGGCAATGGGTAAAGCGGGCAGGCGGCGGGGCTTACATCAGCTGGGGCACGGGCGAATTCAACGACCAGGGCCTGGCTGTATCCTGCGACTTTGCCTGCAACGTTTACGTCGCCGGCTGCTTCCGGGAAACCGCGGACTTCGGCGCCACTTCCTACAGCAGCTACGGCAACTGCGACACATTCGTGGCCAAACTCGACTACAACGGCAACTGGATCTGGGCCAAGCGCGCCGGCCAGGGCGGCGTGGACGTCCCCCGGGACATCACCACCCTGGGCGGCGGAGTCAGCTTCGTCACCGGGAATTTCGAGAACAGCGCCACTTTTGGGACCCATACGGTGGCCAGCGCCGGCGGCTGGGACATCTTCGTGGCCAAGATCGACAGCGGCGGCAGCTGGAACTGGGCGTTCCGCGCGGGAGTTTCGGGAACGATCACGAACGGCCTGGAGTTGGGGACCGGGATTTCCCACGACACGCTGGGAAACATCTATACGACCGGGATTTTCCGGGCCTATTCCAGCCAGTGGATCTACTTCGGCGGAACTGGCCTCCAAAGCCTGGGCCAAAACGACATGTATATCGCCAAACTCACCTATGCCGGAACCCCCCTGGCGCCCACGGGGGTGTATCTGACCACGCAAATGAACATCGCGCCAGTCGGCTCCTGGACGGATACTGTCCACTGGAACGCGGTGGGCGCGGACACCGGCGGCGCGGCGATCTCGCCCAGCTACTACAAGGTCTATTACTGCGGAACCAGCCCCAATGGCCCCTACACCTATCTGGGGCAAAGCACGGGGACCTCTTTCAGCTACACCTTCGGCGGGCCGCGCACGGCCGTCCACCCCTTCTACTGCGTCAAGGCGGTGGTCGATAACGAATACTGAAGCGGTAACGGCGCCTCCCGTAAAATAGGACTGTATCCTGTTCTGTCCTGCGGATTGCATTCGCGGCACAGACCAGCCCTGGAAAGGTGTCCTCTGGCAACGCGCAGAATAGGATTCCGATCCTACCCCATTTGCAGCATCAGAATGCTGCACCACCTGCCGCAAGCCCCTCCCCTTTCTTACTTGACATTTTCCCGCCTGCTGTATGCAATGCATGGCAATCTTGCTGAATCTAAACTATCAAGGAGAAAGCGCAAATGAAAAGAATCATGCTTGTTTTTGCCGCCCTTGTTTCATTCTATGCCCTTCTAAACGCCACCGGCTATATCATCGGCACTGGCACCCATACCAGCAACGACACACCGGTCAACACCTACTACAACTATAGCTGGAGCAGGAGCATCTACACCAAGGCGGAGATCAACGCCGCCGGCCTCAATGCAGCGGATAACATCGTGACCATCGGGATCCAGGTGAGTTCGACGCCCGCCAATCTCCTGCTGGAGAGCCAAACGATCTATATGCGCCACACCCCGGAGGCCGTGGAAACTGCCCCCTATTCCGGGACTGCCGGCTTCACTCTGGTGTATTCAGGTTCCATAACCTTAATGTCGGCAGGCTGGAAGGTCCTGGACCTCAACACTCCTTTCGCCTGGAACAACACCGACAACATCGAGATCCTCTGGGAGAACCGCGACGGTTCCTATCAGGATCCCTATGCCCTGTTCTATCATACCATCACGGCTACTAACATGACCGTCCACAACTATTATGACGATAACTTTCCCATTACCAACGGCAGTCTGTCGGCTTACCGTCCGAACCTGAAACTTTACCCGCTCGGCTCGACGGGTCCCGAACCCCCCTTGCTGCTCAATCCGCCGGACGGAGCTGTCCGGATGCCCGTGCTTCCCACGTTGGAATGGAACTCCGGCGGCGGCGGACCCTCCGGATACCGCTTGTATCTGGGGACAACCAATCCACCCCCGCTGATCGGCGACCTGGGGCTGGCGCTCACCTGGACACCCGCAGCCAACCTGGCATACAGCACCCCATATTACTGGCAGGTTGTTCCCTACAACTCCACCGGCGACGCCCCCGGCTGCCCGGTCTGGAATTTCACCACCCTCAGCGAATGGGATATCTGCGCGGGGACAGGTTCAACGCTCGTGCCTCTGCCGATCCTCACACCATACGACAAGTCCTATTGCCAGGTCATTTACCCCAAGGAAAACCTGACTGCCGCCCACCACAGGATATCCAGCGTTTCTTTCCACTGGAACGCTCCGGCAGACAATATGAATTCCAACGACATTGTGCTGTATCTGGCCAATACCAACCGGGACGTGTTCACCGGACCCACGGACTGGGTCAGCCTGGATTCGCTGACTGTCGTCTTCTCCGGGCATTTGGACCTTAGCGCCGGCGACAGGTGGATCACCATACCCGTCTCACCGCGCTTCGATTATGATCCCACCAAGAACTTGGTGATCGCGCTGGACGAGAATACGGAAAACAACGATTCCGCCAATCCGGGAATGTTCTATTATACCACCCTCGGAACCAACGAATACAACGGGATCGCGGGATTCACGGTCGAAGGCGGGGATGTTTTGCCTTCCGATCCCTATGGAACATCCTGGCAGGTCGCTCCGGTCTCCGGCTACCCCAATATCTGGATCACCACGGTGGACGACATCGCGCCGACCATTTCCTACCTGCCGTTGCTGAACACTCCCCGGGCGACCTATGTCCATTTTGAAGCCACGATCACGGACAACCTCGGCGTCCTCGATCCCCAGATCTGGATCGCCCACCTGCCTACGGCCACTTATGAGGCCTTCCCGCTGAACCACATTTCCGGCGACCTCTACGGGATAAGTTACAGCGGTATTTGGATGGGCAACCAGATCTCCTATTATTACACCGCCACGGATTCCGAGGGCAACCTCACCACTTCCGCGACCAGCTCCTTCTACGTGCAGGATCCCACCTGGCTGCGCTATACCGCCGCCACCGGCTCCTATATCGGCTGGCCGGGCTATGTCTGGGGTCCGCTGAACCTCTACGCCAATCCTTTCTGGGGCTCCGAGAATAAACTGAAGCTCAACGCAGTGGAAGGCAGGACGCGCTACGCCACCACAGCCAACATCAGGGTCTATGCCTGCACCAGCTCCTCGCCGAACTGGTCGAACATGACCCTGATTTACGGCCCCGCCCCGGTTTCCCTGCCGGGAACCACGACCCTGACCTTCGACCTCAGCGCCGAAAATATCCAGATCGACTCGCCGTATTTCCTCGTCGGCTTCACCGATATGCCAACCGGCAATTACTGGAACAGGAATTCGGCGCTCATCTACGGCAAGTCCTACATTATCCGCGGCACCGGTTTCTACAATTCCAGCAGCTACGGTTCCTGGCTCGTCAGCGCCTATGTGCAGACGGGGGACGGCATCGTCCTGCCAGCGCCGCAGGTTTCCATCACGGAGTCCGCCAACGGGCCGTTTATCAGTTGGACCGCGGTTCCCGGCGCGCCGTATTACACCGTGGAAAGCTCCGATGATCCCTATAACTGGGACTGGCCCAACGGGATCTGGGAAGGGAACTTCACCGGCACCAGCTTCCTTTACGAACAGTCGGGTGTGTATGGCCGCAAGTATTTCCGCGTGATCGCCACCACTTCGCCGCCCTCCAAAGCGAGTGCCCCGGCGGAGTCAGCGGTCGCCCCGCCCCCCGATTCCGCCCCGGAGGAGGCCAGGGAATAGCCCTGCACAAGCCCCATCCCTTACGTATGTCGCGGAGCCTGAAACCTCCGCGCTTTCTTTTTGCCCTTCAATTCGTGTCCATTCGTGTAATGGCGTGGACAGCATCTTTTCTTTATGGTTACAAAACCGGATGAATCCGGCGGACCGACCTGATAAATTCAGTGTTCCGGCGTCAGTCCCTTTTTCCTTGACAAATAGAAGTGGTCTGGAGCGTGGTAAAACCTTAGCAAAAAACGAAGCAGGGAGACCCCCGTATGTGCGGAATTGTTGCCGTTTACCATCGCCAGCCGGCCGAAGCGGTTCAGGAAGCGCTGTTGGCACGGATGACCGCCGTGATGGCGCACCGGGGTCCGGACGACAGCGGATTTTACAGCTCCCAAAACGTGGGGCTGGGCTTCCGCCGCCTGAGCATCATCGACCTCAGCACCGGGCACCAGCCGATGTCCAACGAGGACGGCACGCTGTGGCTGGTGTTCAACGGCGAGATCTACAACTACCTGGAGCTGCGCGAGGGATTGCTGGCGCAGGGCCACAAATTCAGCACCAACACGGATTCCGAGGTGGTGCTCCATCTTTACGAGGAATACGGGGCGGACTGCGTCAACCGGCTGCGCGGCATGTTCGCCTTCATCATCCACGACCAGAAACGGGACGAACTCTTCGGCGCGCGGGACCACTTTGGCATCAAACCGCTCTATTACGCCGAATGCGGACAGGGCTTCCTCTTCGCCTCGGAGATCAAGAGCCTGCTGGAATATCCCGGCCTGCAGCGGGAAATCTCCCCCACCGCCTTTTTGAACTACCTCACCTTCCAATACGTCCCGGAACCCGAGACGATGTTCGCCGGGATCAGCAAGCTCCCCCCCGCCTCCAGCTTCACCCTGGACGCCCGGGGCCTGGCCATCCGCCGCTATTTCCAACTGGAATTCCGCCCGGATCCCAGCCGCAGCCTGGACGACTACGCCCAGGAAATCCGCGCCGCGATGGACGATTCCGTGCGGATGCACCGGATGAGCGACGTCCCACGCGGAGCCTTCCTATCCGGCGGCGTGGATTCCTCCGTGATCTGCGCCCTGTTCAAAAAATACGAAGACATCCACACCTTCTCCGTGGGCTACGCCGAAGAGGACTACAGCGAGCTGGGCGTGGCCGCGGAAACAGCCCAACGCCTGGGGACGCGGCACCACGAATATAAGATTTCCGCCTCCGAATATTGGGACACCCTGCCCAAGCTGGCCTGGCACCAGGACGAACCGGTGGCCGACCCCTCCGCGATCTCGCTCTACTTTCTGGCCCGCATGGCACGGGAATACATCACCGTGGTGCTTTCCGGCGAAGGGGCGGACGAACTTTTCGGCGGCTACAACATCTACCACGAACCCCTCTCCCTGCGCCCCTTCCGCTATCTGCCGGACGCGCTGAAGCCCGCCCTGCGCTCCGCCGCCAGCTGGCTGCCCAAAGGCCTGAAAGGGCGCAGCTACCTGATGCGGGGCTGCACTCCGCTGGAGAAGAGGTTTTACGGCAACGCGAACATCTTCCCCCCGGAGGAAAAACGCCTGGTGAGTCAGCTCGACCGCCAGTTCATCCGCGCCAACGGCGACTCCAGCAGGGTCACCGCCCCCTATTACCGGCTCTGCGAAGCTTTGGACGACCCCCTGCGGATGCAGTTCATCGACCTCCACACCTGGCTGCCGGGCAATATCCTGATGAAGGCGGACAAGATGACCATGGCGAACTCGCTGGAACTGCGGGTCCCCTTTCTGGACAAGGAAGTGTGGGCCGTCGCCGCCCGGATCCCCACTGCTTACAAGCTGGCGCAGGGAACCACCAAATACGTTCTGCGCCAGGCTTTCAGCGACGTGGTCCCGGCCCATGTGGTGGACAAGCGCAAGCTGGGCTTCCCGGTTCCACTGCGGTCCTGGCTGAAAAAGGAATTCTTCGCTCCGGTCCGCGATCTGGTGAAGGACACCCCCACCGAATTCATCGATCCCCACTACGTCCTGAAGATGCTGATCGACCACCGCAACGGACGCTTCGACCACAGCCGCCAGATCTGGGCCGTGGTGATGTTCCTGCTGTGGAAACGGCAATACCTGCCTGGCCGATGATTTTCGCCGGGCTCCCAAACCAACGATTATAACGCCCAGGGAGGACTGCGCCCATGTATAGAGAACCCTACCATTTCAACCTCGAACGCTACATCGACCCCGAACGCTTCGCCCGCATCAGGGAATTCGCCCTCACGCAGGATACGCCCGTGCTGATCGTGGATTTGGAAGTGATCAAAGCCAAGTTTCTGGAGCTGCAGGCCAGCATCCCCCACCTGCAGATCTACTACGCCGTGAAAGCCAACTCGCTGAACGAGGTGATCAGCCTGCTGCACGGGCTGGGCTCGAACTTCGACGTCGCCTCGCCCCACGAACTGAAACAGCTGCAGCGGCTGGGCATCGCGCCGGAGCGGATGAGCTTCGGCAACACCATCAAAAAGGCGCAGGACATCCGCTATTTCTACGAGCAGGGCGTCCGCCTCTTCGTCACCGACAGCGAATACGACCTGCAAAACATCGCCCACAACGCCCCCGGCTCCAAGGTGTATTTCCGCCTGCTGACAGAAGGGACCGGGGCGGACTGGCCGCTCTCCCGCAAATTCGGCGCCCATCCGGACGTGATCTACAACCTGATCTTGCAAGCCTCCGAACTGAACCTTGACCCCTGGGGCGTGTCGTTCCACGTGGGCTCCCAACAGCGCGACATCGGGCAGTGGGACGACGCCATCTCCCGTTGCAAATACCTTTTCGACGCCGTGCTGGAAGAGGGAATCGAGCTGAAGATGATCAACCTGGGCGGTGGCTATCCCGCCAACTACGTGGATCCGGCGTTTTCCATCAATGAATACAGCGCGGAGATCCTGCGCTTCCTCAGCGAGGATTTCGGCGAACACATCCCCGCGCTGGTGATGGAGCCGGGACGCTCGCTGGTGGCGGACGCCGGGGTGATCGTGAGCGAAGTGGTGAACATCGCCAGTAAAGCCAAAAACAACCTCTACAAATGGGTGTATCTGGACGTGGGCAAGTTCGGCGGCCTGATCGAAACCATCGACGAATCCATCAAATACCCCATCTACTTCGAACGCGAAGGCATGGCGGACGAGATCATCCTCGCCGGCCCCACCTGCGACAGCATGGACATCCTTTACGAATACAACAAGTATCTGATGCCGGACACCGCCAAGCCGGGGGACCGCGTGTTCATCTTCACCACCGGGGCTTACACGCAGAGCTATTCCTCGGTGAATTTCAACGGCTTCCCGCCCCTGAAAGCGGTGATTCTGCCGCCCCATTAAACCGGAGGAGGAAAGCATGAAACGCCTGCCCGTCCAGATCCTGAAGGACTTCATGCAAGAGGTTTTCACCCGCATCGGAGTCCCGCCTGAAGAAGCCTCCATCTGTTCCGACATCCTGATCGCCAGCGACCTGCGGGGCATAGAATCCCACGGCATCGGCCGCCTGAAGATGTATTACGACCGCATCAAGGCCGGCATCCAGAGCCCACTCACCCGGATCGACGTTATCCGCGACAAACACGCCACGGCGGTGTGGGACGGCAACCACGGGATGGGCCACGTGATCGGTTTCCGTGCCATGGAAACGGCAATCCAGAAGGCGGGGCAATATGGCCTCGGCGCAGTCGCGGTGCGGAATTCCACCCATTTCGGGATCTGCGGATATTACGCCCAGATGGCCTGCGACGCGGAGATGATCGGGCTGAATTTCACCAACGCCCGGCCCTCGGTCTGCCCCACGCACGGGGTCGAACCGCTGCTGGGCACCAATCCGATCTGCTTCGGAGCGCCCACCGACCTCGATTTCCCCTTCATCTACGATGCCGCTACCTCCATCAGCCAGCGCGGCAAGATCGAGCAATACGCCCGGGAGGAAAAGCCCACGCCGGCAGGCTGGGCGATCGATCTGGATGGGAATCCGCACACCGACACGAACCGCCTGTTGGTGGATTTGGTGAAGCAGACGGCGTCGCTGCTGCCCATCGGCGGCACGGACGAACTGTCCGGCAGCCACAAAGGCTACGGGCTTTCCACGCTGGTGGAGATCCTCTGTTCCGCCTTGCAGCAGGGATCTTTCCTGAACCAACTGCTGGGCCAGGATTCCGCCGGCAAGGCCGCGCCCTACAAACTGGGGCATTTCTTTCTGGCCATCAACATCGATTTCTTCACCGACATCGCCAGCTTCAAACACACTTGCGGGGCGATCTGCCACGAGCTGCAAAACTCCCGCCTGATGCCGGGCTGTGAACGCATCTGGGTGGCGGGCGAAAAGGAATATGAAAAGCAACTGGAAGTGCAGAGGCTGGGAGTACCTGTCATCCCCAATTTGCAAAAAGATATCGAAACCATGCAGAACGAGCTGGGCATCGACCTGCTCCGGTTCTAAGAAGTCAAAGTTCATATTCAGCCAGTTGCGCGTAAGCCCGCCGGAGTGGAGTGTGGTCAAAAGCCTGAGCGCCTCGAGGGGCTTATCCTAGCGATGTAATCGGGTTTACCCGCCAAGCTGGAAAGCCGGCCAAAGATTTCCCTTGACTTGTATGGACCTTAACCCTTAAATGGTTTTTACCAACCTAACCCTAAAAGGAGTTACTTATGAAGAAACTTATCCTGATTATCGTCCCCCTGCTGCTGGCCAGTTTCCTGGCGGCGATCGACTTTGAGTATGACGGCGAAATCCGCACCCGCGGCGCCATTTATAACGACCAGTACGAGAGGGACGGCGGCCACGTGGACAGCCGCCTGCGCCTGGGGATGTCCACCCAACTGGCTGCTTCCTTGCTGCTCTACGCCCAGCTGCAGCTCGGGGACGTCATCTGGGGCGACCTGAGCTCCTATGGCGGGGGCAAGACCGGCTATGGCGGCGGAATTCCTACGTCGGTGAGCATCAGCGCTTATCAGATGTATATCGATTACCGGATCAGGATGCTGGATTCCAATCTCCGCGTGGGCCAGCAATACTGGGCGGACAACATGGGTTTGATCATCGACGACTCCTTTTCCGGCGTGATGCTGAACATGGACAGCCTGCTGGGCCTGGATGCCAACTTCGGCTGGATCAAGGCGAAGGAACTGAACCTGGTCAACGATGACGACTACAACTATTTCCTAATGAACCTGCGGACCCCCCACCCCCTGCCCTTGGGCGTCTTTGCCTCCTACGGGCGGGACAACAACCGGGATTACAGCACCGCCACCCTGATGCCCTTTGTCAGCCTGGACATCGATCCCATCCAGATCGATGCCAACGTCTTCGCAGGTCTGCACTTCAACGACCCCGGTGACGATGAGGTGGGCTTGGGCGCGGCATTGAAAGCCAAGGTGGATTTGGGGGCCATCGGCGCCGGCGCGGATCTGCTGTTCGCCACCGAAAACGGCATCGAAGTGCTCTCCCCCTATTACCAGAACGGCCTCTACATCTATGGCTACGGCACCCACCACGACGGCTTGAACCTCTATTGGAACGACCCCTACAGCCAAAACACGGATTCGGTGCTGTCCCTCGTCGGCAAGGTCAACACACAGATCATACCCAGGTTGAACTTCTTTGGCGCGGCGGGCTACCTGCTGGACGCCGGCATGGAGATCAACGGCGGCGTGGAAGTCGACCTGATCCCCGAATTGCTGCAACTGTCGTGCTTTGGAGCCATCGGCTGGCACGAGGGTAATGAAATCCCCAGCAAAGCGGATGGCGCTACCAACTACGTTTTGGGCACCACCCTGGAAGTGAAATTCTAAACATCTTCTGAAGATTGGCATAACCCGGATTCGTGATGAGTCCGGGTTTTTTTTCGGGTATTTCGGTGAGCACGGGGGGCTTACGCGGCCGCAGTCATGGTCTGTCGCACCCTCCGGGGCTCATGTTGCATACGGGTATTCGGGTTCGGGGGGCTCACGCGCCCACCGCTATGGTCTGCCGCCCCTCCGGGGCTCCTGGTAAAAAAAGATAGGTGGGGTGCCTCGTATATCGGGGGGCTCACGCGCCCACCGCTATGGTCTTCCGCCCCTCCGGGGCTACTTTTCCCGATACTAAATTTGCCCCTTTTCCACCATTGCCCCTTATTCCGCCTTTGCCCTCCGTGTTAATTCGCGTAATTCGTGGATATTTCTCTCAGCTCACTCCAGATAGGCGACCACCACGAAGAACCTGCGGCTGGAAGGGGGATCGGCATCGGCAGCGTGGCTGAAAGACGTGGAAGTGGTGTGGCCCAGGTAACTGAAGTATTCAGGATGGTAGGGATCGGGACCTGAATAGACCTTGTAATGCGTGGCGGAGGCCACAGGCGACCATTGCAGCAGGGCGTTGCCCAGGCCGTCGTAGGATATGGCGAGGTCAGCCGGGGCCAGGGGAACGGTGGTATCACCCACATTGATCACCACCGGAACAGGCGTGGTAACCGGCGCGCTGCCCATCTGGCAGAGCGTGAGGGCATCGCCATAAACGCCCGCCACCAGCGAGGTATCGACCATCCGGACCGCAACCGCCGTGGAAGTCCCCGCCGCCAGAGCGCCCATCCGGGGCTGGATCTGGAACCTGGCCATGTCGGTGAACTGGTAGGATGCCTGGATCTGAGCCTCGGTCAGGGCAGCGTTATAGACGCACAGGTCGTCCAGAAAGCCCTTGTAAAAACCGTAGGCGGCGCCGCCGTAGAGGGAACTCAGATACGTGGTGGGACGGGGGCTGGGGAGCCCGGTGCTGACCAGAACGCCGTTGACATACAGCGAGGGGGTCTGCCCCGAAAATACGATTACGTAGTGGTTCCAGCCGGAGAGATCGGCTGAATAACTCAGCAGGACGGGCATATAAGCGGCCGCGTGGTTGATGACCATCAGCCCGTTTTTGCCCAGGGCTAAGCCCAGCCCTTCCTCGCTTCCGGAAGCGTACCAATCCGGCCACAACAGGTAATCCGCCGTTTGCGCCGCATTGTAATACCCCTGCGCGATCATGGGCTGGTTGCGCAGCGGCCTGGCCCAGAAACTCACGCTGAAAGCGTTGCTGAGATTGCTATCCCAAGTATTGTAATTGTCGTTCACTCCGTCGAATCCCATGGCCTGCAGGGGCCGGTTCAGCCGGTCGTGGCCGAGATAGGTGCCGGACACCGCCCCGGACCAGTTGGTCAGCAGGTCCACCCGGCCGTTGTCAAAGGGATAATAGGATACCAGGTCGCCGAGTAGGACAGGCGGATTGGTGAGCAGGGAGTAGTCCCGGCCTACGCCGCCGGTGTTGGTGACGTTGAGAAACTTGGAGTCGAACTGACCCGGAACCGCGTTGAAAACCAGCGGGGAGGGGTCGTAGGTCAGGTCGGTCTGGGCGGCAAGCGGCAATACAACGACCGCCAGGGCCACAAGGCACATAATGTAACGCTGCATCGTTTCCTCCTGTGGAAATTGATTGCTATTTCATCAGCATCATCTTGATGGTCTGGGTCTCCTTGTTCGTACGCACCCGGGCGAAATAGATGCCGCTGCCCACGCCCTTGCCGTGGAAATCCTTGCCATCCCAGAGCAGGTTGTGGCGTCCTCCGGAGAGTTTGGCATCCACGAGCTGGGCCACCTTCTGGCCGCGGATGTTGAAGATCTGCACACTCACCTGCGCGCTGGAAGCGAGGTCGAAGGCGATATGGACGTCCGGATTGAAGGGGTTGGGATAGGCGGTCAAACCGCTGAGCGGAGCCTGGACCAGGTCATCCACGCCCACCTGGTAATTGCTGACGCGGATGTAGCCTGAGTAAATCCCCGCCGCCGGCGGATTCCAGGTGAAGTCGGGCGCGCTGCCCAGGAAGAAGGGTGTGTCGTCCAGCATCAGCAGCACCTGCCAGTTGGCGGGCAAATCCGGTTGGCCGAAGCTCAGGGTGACGGGATCTGTATTAAACACCTGAAGCTTGAAATTCCACAGCTCCTGCTCTTCGGGCAGGCTGAAATCCACGCGGTAATCGCTGTAGAGGCGGTGTTCCAGCGCGAGGGTGTCCGCATCCGCAACCGGGAACCAGAGGGCGGGGCGGTCGAAGGGCGGAATAGGCGGGGCGGGCAGGTCCAGCCTGAAATCATAGAGGTCCGTGGCCAGGTTGTGGGCTCCCAACAGGATTTGCGCGGCGGAACCGGACTGGGCCGCCTGCAGCAGCAATTCCCAATTGGCCGGCGAAGGCGTGACCGCCGGGGCGTCGAAGAAAGGATAGAAGCGGATCTGGGGCGCCTGGGCCACTGGCCCGTAATAGCGGATGAGCAGCGCTTCCCAGGGCTCGACGCGTTCCACCGGAGCGTAGAGGTTGTTGCGGAGCACGTAAACCGCCCGTGAGACCAGCCCTTGGGCGAAAAGTTCGCCATAGCGGAACAGGTCGCCGTCGATCAGGAAACTGATGTCCTCGAGGTTGTAAGCGCAGAGATGGGGGTTGGGGATGAAGTTCCAGCCCTCGACCAGGTCGAAGCTATATTCGGAGCTTTGCACTGGCAGGGTATTGGAGTAGAAACTCACATCGGGGCTGTAGACCCAGTAGGCGTTGGCGAAATCGTAGTCCGTAGCCTCAGTCCAGCCGCCAAATGTGGCCGCCATCCAGGCCTGGGCTCCGGTTCCGAAAACCTGCTCAAAACTCAGGTCGGAATTCAGCCAGGGATTGGTGCGGGTTTTCCAGCCCGGCTCGTTGTAGGCCATAGTCATCAGCGGGACCAGCGAGAAGCGGTAATCCGACCAGAAGCGCGTCCGCACGCCGTCGACCGCCACGATGTCCGCCGCCACGCGGCAATCCTGCATTTCCAGCACGTTTTGGGGGATGTAGAAGGAGAAACTGAACTGGTTGTTGGGGATCAGGGCGCTGATCAACAGGCTGTCCGTGGCGTTGATGACGGAGAGTTCCACGTGGTCGATGAGGAAGGGATACTGGTAATTCCAGTTCAGGTTGAGCGAAGCTCCGCCCTGGAAAACGCGGTTGGGCTGGCTGGAATGCAGGAAGCGGGGCTGCATGTTGCCCCAATAGAGGGTCATGGTGCGGATGTTGGAATTGGCGTTCACATACTGGTAGGGGCCGGCCAGCAGGTTGTGATAGGTGGCGTTGCCCCCGTCCAGCAGGTAGAGTTTCTCCTCGCGGTCGAAATTGCCGGAGGCGGAGATGGTCAGGGTTTCGTTGATCTGGTCGCTGCGGGTGCGCATCACCCAGGTCTTCAGCTGCGTATCGAGGTCGTAGGCGCTCTTGATCTCACGGGAAAGCTGGGTGCCGCTGGAGCCCCAATACTGCTCCCAAAAGGCGTTCCAGACGTAGGTCGTTCCCGGATTGGCCTTGGTGACGTCCCACCAGGCGTCGGAGCCGTCGGAAGCGTAGGGGTTGACGCCGAAGGAGATGGAGTCGGCGAGCGTGGCGGTGGCGTTGCGGATGGTGATGGTATGGATCGCCCGCGGCGAGGCGGACGCGGTCCAATTGTAAAAGAACTCGATGTTGTCGAGGTTGGTGCTGCTGATCTTGTAGGTGTAGCTGCCGTTGTTGCTGACGTCGTTATCCCACCAGGTGAAGCTGCTGGCCGTGGAATTGCTCAGGTTGGGGTTGGTCTGCCAGGAATCCACCAGGATGAAGTCCCCGATGCTGAGCTTACGGTAAACCTTGAAGCCTTGGTTGTTGGTCTGGCCGCCCACCTGCCAGAAAACTCGCACGGTGCCATCCATCCCATGCGCGGTGAGGGCGGTGATGTTGGCGGGCGCCAGGATGGTGTTGACCTGGTTGGAAAGCCCGGAGACGTTGCCGTTCTTGTCTTTGGCGCGCAGCTGGAAGTAGTAGGGGCTGGCGTTCACGAGGTTGGGCACCGTGATGCTCTGGCAATCAGGCGAAGCCAGCAGGGCATTGCTGTTGCGGTCATACACGAAATAATTGTCCAGGCCGATGGGTTCCGTGGCGTAGAGCACCTCATAAGTGTCGAAATCGTAATCCGAGGTTTTGGTCCAGCTCAGGGTCACGTTGTTCAGCGATTGGTTCAGCACGGTCAAATCCGTAGGCGGCTCCGGGGTTTGGCCGTCGTTCAGGTTGAACATTTCCACCAGGACCGGCTCCATGTCGTCCACCCAGCGGCGGTAATAACTCACGTAGTTGTCGAACAGGTGGTCCAGGTTCCACAATTGTTCCGCCTCGTTCCAGCCGTAGAACCAGTGGTAATTATTGGTCATTTGCTCGTAGGAATTGGGCAGTTCATCCATTTCCATGTGGAAAAACGGCTCATACACATCATAATCCGAGGTTCCGGATTGGGTGTAGAGCATCTGCTGGTTTTGCTGGTAGGCGGGCAGATCCATGTAGTTGTTTACGGGATAGGAGTTCACGCCGTCGGAGAAGGTGAATTCGTGCGTGGAGTAGTTCACGGTGTAAAAATCGTTCAGATATACGTCGGAGTGGATGCCCACGGTGTTCGCAGGAATCATCAGATGGCTGCCGGCGTTGAGCAGATCATGCTTGAGGGGGCTGAGGTCGCGGATCGGCAGGTTGGGGCAGTTGCGCGGATTCCCCGCCGAGATCTGGCAGTTGGCGTAGCCCGCGTGCAGATTCCAGTCGTATGAATGCAGCTGGGCTGACCATTCCCGCCAGCCGAACTGGTCCCTGACCTTGTCGGCGAACTTCTTATAGGCAGTCTGCAGCGGATGGGTGGCGTTGCGGGTGGGATCGGACAGGGATTTGGCGTTGGTGTAGGTGCCTTCGTTGGTCCAGCGGACCTCCCTGCCGGCGCCGTTGATCAGTATGAATTGGGCATTCCAGGCGTCAAAGGCCTCCAGACCGAAGCGGGGCGTGGGGAAATCGTCGCAGGGATGGGGGATGGTGATGATGACGGGCTTTGTGCCCGCCGGATTGTAGATGTACAAGCCCCAGCCGTAGGCGAAGGCGCCCACCTCGTCGTCGTAGGTGTCCATGGTATCGTTGTCGTCGTAATAGCTCAGGTTGGGGGTTTCGCGGATCATATAGAGGGTCCGGCCGGTGTCGGTGTCGTGGAACTCCACGATCTCGAAGGGGGCGTTGTTGGTGGTGAGGACCGCCTGCGCGCCATCGTAATCTCCGGCCACGAAGAGGTCCAGCATATTGTTCCAGTAGATCAGTTCCGCCGCGTTGGGGAGGCGGAAATCGCCAAAGCCGTTGGTCTGGACCTCCCAGGGCGGGTAAATGTTGTAGTTGGCGATGGCGATGCCCTCAGCAAGATGCGAGATCCATCTATCATAAGCGCAAGCGGGTTCGGTGCCGGTCAGGAAATTCCGCAGCGAGGCGGTTTCCACCACCAGGGCCGATGCCAGCGTCAGAAGCAGGCAGAGCAGCCCGCAGAGCATTGTTTTTTTCATACCGTCTCCCCATGGGATCTTGGATTTTTTGCTTTTTTTACCTCTTGAGAGCTTCCCGATTTAGTCAAGTTTTTTTTCGGACGGGGTGATCCGGGCTTTGGTGTGGCCAATTCCCGTACAGGCGGACGCCTATCCACCATGGTCATCGGCGCTTCATGGCGAGCGCCGGTATAGAGGCTCCGGCAACCCGGCAGCGCCGCCAACATCCCCTGCTCCCACCCAGTGGCCTTATTAGCGGGTTGGGCCGCCAATGGTCCGCCGGATGCCTTCACTGGGTTGCCGGAGTCGTGTGGGTCCGCGAACTTCGACGCAGCAGGGCATCATGCATTTTGCCCTTTGATCCGTGTAATTCGTGCAATTCGTGGACCCAGTTTCCCTTTCCTAAAGTCCAAACTCAATCCTCGCTGGACTCCCGGCAGCCGCCACACCAATTCCACCAATTCACCAATTCCCCGTCTCTCTCCACCGGTTTTAATGATTGTAACAGTTAACTGATTCCGCGTCTTCTCTCCCCCCTCAAGTTCCCAAATTCCCAAGTTCCTCGTCTCGCAACCTTCGGAAGACAGCAGAACAGGAAAAAAAGACAGAAGTAGAATCTAAACCTATATAGAGTATAGATATATCTATATAATTCTATATCATACTAATATAGTATATATTAGATATATATACTATATATACTATATACTTAGACTATACTAAACTTGTTCAGGATGCCAAACCAGAATACCCGGTGAGGCGAGGAACTTGGGAATTTGGGAACTTGAGGGGGGAGAGAAGACAGGGAATTGGTGAATTGGTGGAATTGGTGAATCTGCGGGTGCCATCTTTTGCCATTAATCACGTCCATTCTTGCCTATAACATTTTCATCGCACGTAAACACCTCTCGTGGCTAAAGTGCTTGACACATAGCCACCAGCAGGATGAATGGATTTTCAGTGGAGTTGAACATGAAAAAGAGCATCCGCAAGACCTATACTTTCGATGACGTGCTGCTGGTTCCCCAGCAGTCGGAGCTGCTGCCCGCAGAAGTTTCCCTGGAAACGCAGATCACGGCCAATCTTTCCTTGAAAATCCCGGTCCTGAGCGCGGCGATGGACACAGTTACCGAAGCCGGGATGGCGATCGCGATGGCGCGCAACGGCGGGATCGGCATCATCCACAAGAACCTCTCCATCGCCGACCAGGCCAGGGAAGTGCATCTGGTAAAGCGGGCGGAGAGCGGGCTGATCTCCAATCCCTACACGATCGCTCCGTCCGAAACCCTGGCCGAGGTGCTGAAGCTCAAGGCGGAGCACAAGGTGGGCGGTTTCCCGGTGGTGGAAAACGGCAAACTGCTGGGCATCCTCACCAACCGGGACATCCGGTTTGAAACCGACAAAAAGCGTCAGGTACGGGAACTGATGACTCCGCGCGAACGCCTGATCACGGCGCCCGAAGGCAGTTCCATGGAAGATTGCATCGCCCTGCTGCACAAGCACCGCATCGAAAAACTGCTGATCGTGACCCCGGATTTCCAGCTGGCAGGCATGCTCACGGTGCGGGACATCCTGAAGCGGATCTCTTATCCCGACGCCGTGCAGGATTTTAAAAACCGGCTGTTAGTGGGCGCGGCGATCGGCGCCACGGGGGATTTTCTGGAACGGGCGCAGGAATTGGCGCAGCAGGGCGCGAACCTGCTGGTCATCGACACCGCGCACGGGCATCAGGCCAACATCCGCAAGGCCCTGGAGAAGGTCAAAGCCGCGCTGGACATCGACGTCCTGGCCGGAAACGTCGCCACCGCCGCAGCAACCAGGTTTCTCATCGATAGCGGAGCCGACGCCGTGAAAGTGGGCATCGGGCCAGGCTCCATCTGCACCACGCGGGTCATTGCCGGGATCGGAGTTCCGCAGTTGAGTGCTGTTATGGACTGCGCGGAAACCGCGGCCGCAGCGGGAATTCCCATAATTGCCGATGGCGGGATCAAGTATTCCGGCGACATCGTCAAAGCTCTGGCTGGAGGCGCAGCGGCCGTGATGA
>DAHVPC010000027.1 GCA_027318475.1 Candidatus Cloacimonadota bacterium
TCAGCAGGCTTAGGCGCTTATATTTTCGCAAACTTGCGGGCAGGTTGGCCAGATAATCGTAACTGTCGATAGTCTTGGGATCCTTGAGGACAGCAGCTTTATCCTGGTCCAGCCGCGTGACGAGGTCTTGATAGATGGCGTTGACCGCGTCCTTGTCTTTTTGTGGCAATCCAGAGTTGATACTGATCTCTTTCTTCACCCATTCGGTGGGAAAATAGTCGGCGACCTTTTCGCGAAAGAAGATCACGCCCACCAAAACCAGCACGCCGATGAGGGCAATGATCGCCCAAAGGGCGCAACCGCCGCGGTGCTTTTTCTGTTCCTGATCAGGTGCGGGTGCTTCAATCTCCGGAGACGGGTTGTAAGCCTGTAACTCAGGCGGAGCCTGTTCCGCGGGTTCTGCTTTGATGGCTGGTTTTGCTTTGCGTTTGATCATCGTTACTCCTGGCTGACTGCGTTGTTTATTCATAAGGGCAAGCGTTGCGTATTGCGGTTGACGGTTGCCGGATAGGTTGTTTTGTCAAGCACTATATCCATTTGAATCGCTGAAAGCCTCTATTAACCGCTGTTCGCGGCTCGCGCCCAATCAGCGCTTGTAGCTGCGAAGCTTGCATTGCAGAGAAATAGTAGCGCAGAATAAAACGCGTAGAGGTCCTACGAAACCTTATTCCGCCTGAGTTACAGGGGTGTTCAGTTTTACTTTGATTTGAATGCGGCTTAAAAAAACTCGACTCAGAGGGGCTCGTGAACCATATAAAATACAGATGATCGCAGCTCCCAAACAAACTTTTTTTTTGCTTTTCGACCATCGCCTGAATCACTATTGAATGCGATTAAATC
This sequence comes from Candidatus Cloacimonadota bacterium, assembly GCA_027318475.1. GTDB lineage: Bacteria > Cloacimonadota > Cloacimonadia > Cloacimonadales > Cloacimonadaceae > Syntrophosphaera. The sequence continues at coordinate 841 of DAHVPC010000027.1, forward strand.
AGGCGTTTGGGGCAAAATCAGTAAACACTAACAGGCTATGCGATTACCAATCTGGAGCGATTTTTCGAAAAAAAACTTGACTGGTTTTAATCACCTATAATATATGCATTAACCGTAATCGAACCGATCAGTGTTGGATTACACATTCTGCACTAAGGAGAACAAAAATGGTTCTTAGCAAACCCAAAGTTACAAAGCCCAAAGCCGCACCGAAGAAGACGACCGCAGCAGCCGCCAAACCCAAGGCCGCTCCCAAGAAAGCCGCGCCGAAGAAAGTGGCCAAGCCCGTAGTCAAGACCGCAAAGCCCAAAGCCGCTCCGAAAAAAGCAGCCCCGAAGAAAGTGACCAAACCAGTGGTCAAGACCGCCAAACCCAAGGCCGCTCCGAAAAAAGTCGCCCCCAAGAAAGTGACCAAGCCTGTGGTCAAAGCAGCCGCCAAACCCAAGGCCGCTCCGAAAAATGCCGCTCCCAAGAAAGTGACCAAACCCGTGGTCAAGGCCGCTCCGAAGAAAGTGGCGAAACCCGTGGTCAAAGCCGCCCCGAAGAAAGCCGCTCCGAAGAAAGTGGCCAAACCCGTAGTCAAGGCTGCTCCCAAAAAAGCGGCACCGAAGAAAGTAGTAAAGAAGTAAGCAACCGGTTCCCGGCTACTTCACTTCTCAAGTAGAGCAGCACGCCGATGCTGCCGGCCTGAACCCCGGGATCTTGTCCCGAATGTGAACAGGCGGCAACTGCGGTGTGCTGTTCTGTTTTTGGATAACCCAAGCCAGCCCTTATGGCTTTTTTTTTGCGAGGGTAAAATCAGGCAGCATCAGGATCCCTGCCCGCCCCGTTCACAATGTCCAATCCCGTATCTGCCCGCCTTTCCCAACTTGTTCTCCTGAATGTAGATATCCAAATCGCCTATAAAGTATCACCCAAACCTGCAAACGGGTATCACCTGTCACAGTGGTCGTAAATGTCTATGGGGTTGAGAGATAGATAGGACTGGCTTTAGACTGTGTCACAGTGGTCTTTGGACGAAGTTGGACGCTATTGTATCAGGGATTCTGCAAATTTGGACTGTTTTCAGGGTATTTTCAGACCATCGAATTTTTAAAAACTATTAGCTCATTGTTTCCGCTGCGCCGGTGGTGCGTTTTCCCGTATCAGTAAATAACTCCAGGTCTGAATAGGGTCCATATGACTGGGTCACTAGTCTTATCCAGTAAGAACATGCTTATCTCACTCAGCAGCAAACATATGAGCTGCTTTTTTACGGTGTTTTGCCTCAGAGCATTTTCTACTTACGGGTTGTTGTGTTCCTGGCATAATTCAGTGAAATACCAGAGAAACAGGTTTATGTTAAAAAATCTCCCGAAATCTCCATTTGTTGGCGGAAAGGACTTCCCAAGTTATTGCCCTCCAGTAGAGTAGCACCCAACAATAATATGATGGAGGCGCTTATGAAAGCGACCAGTTACGAGTTAAAGCGGAGGGCGTTCGTGTCAGACCACTGTGACACGTCGACCACTGTGACAGGTGTCACAGTGGTCCCGGAACGACGAAAAAACCCGGAGATGACGACCAATACTGGGTTTGAGCACTGTGACACCAAAAAGTACAGAATAACCGTCACAGTGGTCCCATTTTCACCGAGCACTGTGACAGATGTAAAGGTGGTCCGAAATCAGGGAAATATGCCTCAAATGGAGATCAGTAATGGATTCAAGCACTGTGACACTAAAAAAAGCAGATTAAATGTCGAAGTGGTGCCAAAACCCGCTTATGTCCCGAGGAGGTTGAGGATGAAAAATCTCAAAGTCGAGGAGCTTAGAAAACCATCTCACAAACAAGAGTTCCCAGCTGAATCCAATCACTCCGCATTCATCGACTTTACACCTCGGGAGAAGCTGCCACTCAAGCACGATCGGGAGGCCAGATTAATTGGACACTTCTGCAACCTCGTCATCCGCAGGTTAGCAGTATGCGGATCTAAGGCGGAGGAGTGGCAACGGATCGTGCAGGAATACAACAGCGGTCAGTTAGTGCCGGAGTTGTATCAGATCAGAGGAGAACGCAAGGAACGGGCACTGAGGGTCTGGATCGACCAGTATGCTAAGTCCGACCGGGATATGTTCGCCTTGCTGCACAAGAACAAGAACTTAAATCGCAGCCGCAGGGTAACCGAGACCGAGACTAAGGTGCTGCTCAGCATCTTGCTGCATCCCAACCAAATCACCATCGGATCTGCCATCAACATGCTCAAGACCCAGGCCCGGCTGGGCTACTTCGAGTCTCCCACCAGTAAGCCAACGCTGAGACGCTGGTGCACTGAGTGGATGCAAGACAATTTGGCGACCTGGGAACTAACGAGAAAAGGCAGCAAGTACGTGGCAGAGCATATAGTCAAGACCATCCACCGGGATAACCGCCTGCTGCATGTGGGACAGGTATGGGTGGCTGATGGTCATACCTTGGCTTTCGATATCCTCAATCCTCAAACTGGGAAAGCCCAACGCATGACCATGATCATGGTTTTTGACTGGGCGAGCCGCTATCCGGTAGGAGCCACGCTTGCCTTCTCAGAGGACAGCCATCACATCCAAGTGGCCTTCCGTAACGGCTTTCTGAACTGGGGTGCCTTACCGGAAGCGGTGTATCTCGATAATGGCAAGGCGTTCAGATCTAAGCTGTTCCATGAGCAATGGGATGGACATGACCTGGAAGTAGAGTTGGGTGGCATCTTCCCCAAGTTAGGCATCGAAGCCCATTTTGCTGAGAGCTACAATGCCAAAGCCAAGGTGATCGAGCGCTTCTTCAGAACCTTCCAGGAACAGTTCGAACGCTTCATCTCCTCCTTTAGAGGCTCCAACATCGCCAACAAACCCTCGACCTTGATGCGTAACGAGAAGTGGGCAAAGGCCTTGTTCAAATCACAGCCACCTACCATAGATGAAGCGATCCAAATGATCGGCTTCTATATTAGGCATGTGTATGGCGAAAACGTGCATAGCAGCCTGAACGGCCAGACTCCCTGGCAGGTATTCAGTTCGGCTCCGCTACCTCAGGATAGGTTGGTACAGCCAGACAGGCTCAACTTCATGATGCTGGCGACCGAGCGCAAGGCGATCCGCTGTGAGGGCATCGTATTCAACAAGCTGCTCTATTGGCATGAAGCCCTGATCGACCACATCGGCAAGCCCGCGATCTTCCGTTACGATTTTGCTGATGCCAGGTGGATACTGGTCTATGATACCAAAGACAACTATATCTGCCAGGCTGAACTGCGCAGAAGCCAGCATCCCTTTATTCATATCGATAAGAGCAACCCTGTAGCCCATCGGGAACTCAATAAAGAATACACCCACATCAAGAAGCTACAACGCCTGACCGAGCAACATGCCAGAGACTTCGTGATCAGTAATCAGGAAGCTGTGGATAGGCTGCTCGAACCCTACCTGCAGGCAGCAATCGCATCTGATAACCCCACATTCAAACAAGGCTCCATGATAGCGCCTCCGGAACCGGGAGCCGAGCAGTTCATGGAGAACCTGGAGCAGGAACTGGTCAAGGACCTGCCTGAACTTGAGTTCGTACCCCCGGAGCAGCAGAACTATGGATCGGATGAGCAAGTCCCGGTCCAGGATGATAACCCGGCTGAGGAACCCAAACTACAGCCGGAAGAGATTGAAGACGATGATGACGATAGTTTCTACTCAATGCTGAAAACAGTCGGCATCATAGATTAAGGAGGATCAATGAAACCAAACAAACTCGTGCAAATCAAGAACGTGATCAAGACTGATGCCTGCATTCAGTTCCTGATGAACCGCCCCAAGACCGAGATGGTGGGACTGGGGCTAATCTATGGCAAGCCCGGATTGGGCAAGACTACCTATGCCAGCCGGATAGCCTTTATGAGAGGCTACATCTATATGCGGCTGGAGGCCACCAGCACCCCCAAGTCTTTCGCCAGCGACCTCTTAACCGCGCTATACCGCCGGTTCAAACTGGGGGAGTACATCCCCAGTGGCACAACCAACAACCTATTCAAATACTGCCTGAAGATCTTGGAAGACAATCCGGAGACAGTGATCGTGATCGATGAGATCGACTATGCCTTCAAGCATGACAAGCTGCTGGGAGCGATCCGGGACATCGTTGACGAGACCTTGACCATTGTCCTTCTAGTCGGCATGCAGGATGCTAAGACCAAGCTGGCCGGGATCAACAAGCACTACTTCGACCGCTGCAACTACTTCTATGAGTTCAAATCCGTAGGCAAGGACGATATCCGTAAGATAGCCAAGGAAGTAATGGACATCCCGGTTGACGAGGCTGTTGTTACCAAGATTGACGCACACTGCAGCGGTAACCTACGCAGAGCCATGAAGATCATGTACATCCTCGAAGGTGCCAAGCTGAAGAATCCCAACCTCGATATCGCTTCCATAGATCTGGGTAGGGACTTATGACCAGTAGGGAACTCATCCTCAACTTCGTCAATCAATACCGCAAGCCCTTTGATGCCAATCTGATCGCCGAGATGACCGGCCTTGGTGTGAACGATGTTGAGCCCATCATCAGCGAACTGGTTGCCGATGGCACCATTAAACGGATCAGTGACCGGGAAGAGATCTATGCCCGTAGTAACCGCTTCATCACCAAGACAGCCAATCAAATGCGCCCCAACTGGCACTTCGATCCCCAGGCGGCACTGGCTCTGCTCAATCTGATTGAGCAAGGCAGTTACACTTCGATCAGAGGCATAGCCGCTGACTTTGGCAAGAGCCGCCAGTGGGTCTTCGTCTATCTGGAAGCCCTAGCATCCATGCGCGTAATCGGACTCAATGAACATGGCTACTGTGTACTCACCAAAAAGGACGTAAACAAGGTCGGCATCAAGATCAAGCCAGGCATCCTCAAGGAACTTATCGCTTATTGTAATGAGTTTTGTAAGCGGCAGAAGCTACAAGACAACCTGGATGCCTGGAATCTCAAAGTGGAAGGCCAGGAGCCGCTGGAAAAGGAGATAGAGGCCTTTGATAGATTTTATCAGGTAGCCATGCAAGCACTGAAGATTCTGCAACGCAAAATGACACTTGATGTTGATATAGCGATAGAATAGAATGGTTTTTGCATGACAAGATACCTGGCTGTGCTGAGTTAACAGATTTTTCTCCTTTACAGAATTACCTTTGAAGACAAACTGGACTTCCCGTATGGAATACCTAGTTCAGCCAAGTTATCAACAAGGATTATGGATGTATGACTTCAAATAATACCCTTGGTTCTATTGCAGATTCGGTTAAGGAAACTGATAGCTATATCCTGTTGCCTGAAATAGAGCAGCAAGGAAAAACCATGTTTGCACAGAAGTCAATAGTCGCAGAAGTAAACAAGGCTTTTATGAAAATCTGTTTAACAACTGGAGAGCATGAATCTGGTCCTACAAAAACCACGTTGTTCGAATTGGCTGTGGAAACATGCTTTTCCGAGCTATTCACTTTCTGCCGCAATACCGTATTCAAACGCTGCAGAAACCAGCCGTTGTCAGAGGAAATAGCCCAGGAGAGCATACTTTGCCTGCTAAAAGCAAAAAGCGACATTGAGCAGCTCAAACCATGGTTGTTCAGGGTGTCCATCAATCACATGGAAAACCACTTCAGGAACCAGGGAAAAGAAGATAACCTGCGCCGGCAACTAAGGGTAGAAATAGAGCTGCTGGATTCCATCGAATCATCCTTACCTTTTACAGAAGATCAATACACGCTGCTCGCCAACCTGCCGACCTTGCAACAAAGCCTTGAGTACAAAGCCTTCAAGGAATTGGCAGATTGCCAGGATCTTCAAGAATACGCGCTGATTAAAGAAATTACACTGGATCAGGCGAAAAAGGTAAGCGTGAAGATCAAACACGACCTCAGGGCTCTGTATCTGCGCCAATCTGGTTGGGAAGCGGGATTGGAGATCCTTCCTTATCAGAAGTATATGGTGTTAAAGCGCTTTGTCAACAGCCTGGCCAGAACTTGGAATGGTGAATCACTCAAGACCATGAGGAAGTATTCTTCTGAAGTAAGCATGGAAAAACTGCGCAAAGTATTCGAAGGTATAACGGCTGTCGATTATTGGGATCTTGCGTATAAAGGAGGAGATCGCTACTATGTTTATGTTTTCTGTCTTAATCCCTCTCAAGGCCCATTGTTAGCGACTGTTAAGTTTAAGTTCAATACCAAGAATCGCATCGAAGTTGAAGAATGTGGTAAAAATGCTCTTGCCGGAGTTTATAAAAAACCGGAGAATTATCGTCTTCCCTTCGAGAAGGGCAAGCTGATGTATTCTTTCCTGGGGCTGAAGTCGATACTGGAAAAGATGACAGAGTTCAATCAATAAAACGCTCGAACATAATTTCACGTATAGTCAGGGCGGCAATTTTGGTCTAAAATCACATTATCCCAAAATAAATCCCTAAAAGTCGGCACCAAGTCTTGGAATCTCCGTCTAAGATATAAACGCTTTTTAAAGGAGTTCGTATGTTAAAGAGATCGGTGCTTGTCATGGCAGTGCTGTTCGTCATCACGTTTTTGGTGGCTTCAGAGATTGATTACTCAGCGATAGACCCCCTCACGTTACCTGTGTATCTGGGTTCGTTAAACGACCCAGGAGTTGAAATCAGATATGAAGATTCCGAAGGTGAGTACATCATCATCGAAATTGGCGATATCATTTATGTCTTCTATGCCCTGTAATGACTTAGGGCATGCTCAAATTTTCTGGAAGCAAGAGATATGATTTTGAATGTGGGGTCAGAATATAAACTGAATCGACCCCTTCAGTTACCTAAACTACATGCCTCCAGCGAAATTCCGAGAAAACTATGAAAACATTGTCGATAGTTAACGTGTCATTTTACCAGTGGTGTAAAATTGGGACATGGTCACCAACACTAATATCCAAAACATGTATTGAGAAAAATTCATGCTATTTCTAAAGGAGGAATCATGAAATGCTCACGACTTTTTTGTGTGAACAGTTTGACAAACTATATCCCGTTGCCAGTATTTGTTTTATCTGTCATGTTAATAGTTGTAGTACAATCTTTTGCAACTGTATCTATTCAGTCTCAAGTAAAGCTGGATGGTTATGATTTTTTTGGTAAGGCCGTATTAGACGTTATTGATCAAAGTGAAAGTGTAACAAGTTACGAATCAGACGTATACGGCTATTTCAATGTCCAGTTGAGTCAGCCTGGACAATATGATCTTAACATCAGACATAACAGCAATGACTTTGAATGGATTCAGTATTTCAACCTTTACTTAGTTGAGGGTGTAAACACAATCAGCGTAGATCCCCTACTCTTGAATTACAATCCCGATCAAACAATAACTGTACCGACTGATCGCCCAACCATTCAGGAGGCTCTCGATGCTGTTCAAAGCGGCGGATGGGTGATTGTAACAGCTCAGATAAATCCCTATGAAGTAAATGGCCTGCATTGGGAAAACAAACACGTAAAACTGATAGGGCAACAGGGCGCAGTTCTGACTCTGGGATATGGCAGCAGCGCTCATGCAGTATATCTGAGTTGGAGCTGTGTCAATAGATCCGATCTGATTAAGGGGTTTGAGTTCCAAAATTGTTATGTAAATACCGATGATCATTATGAAGCATATGGACCAGCTCTTACCCTAATCAACGGAGCATCACCAACAGTTGAGGATTGTTCATTCCTACAAAATCATGTTCAAAATGATGACTATGACCTGGAATTCAATGATCCCCGGGGATTTGGCGGGGCAGTCTTCATAGATGGAGGTATAAATCAGACCCAATCCCCACTTTTTTACAATTGCTTGTTTACAGAAAACAACGCGTTCAATGCGAATGGGGGCGGTGCAGTAGCTTTGTTTGGTCCCGGTGAATTTCTAAACTGCACTTTTACGGGTAACTGGACAATGACTGCCGTCGGCGATTATGTGGACGCAGAGTTTGCTGCCGGAGCGATATTGATAGCATCAGATAATCATTCTGGCGATATAGTAATCGATAACTGCACCTTTATCAATAACATTGGCCAGAATGAAGCAAACGATATCTGGGTGGCTAAGTGCATAGGGATTGATGAAATCCACATCAGCAATTGCACATTTGATCAAGAATCAGTTCAATTGTTTTCTCAGCCTGTCATCAAGATATTTAGTGAGTTCCACACCCAGAATTTCCCAACAGAATTCAATTTATACAATAACAGGTTCAACCTATACGAACGTGGCGCCGTTTACTTCTATGACATACTAGGAACGTCTCCAATGTGGTTCTATAACAACACAATTATTGGAATGGATGACGCTTTATATGGCTTATATATTTATTCCCGTAATCAGGAAAATGCCTTGTGTTTTGATAACAACACACTCCGCGGATTAAATGATAGTGGATTGGTTCTATTCCAAGGAGCAAGTTATACTCTAAACAACAATCTATTTGACAACTGCTCACCGTATGATGTACAATGGGGTGGAAGCACTGGATATTATCCTACGGACAGTTTGACTCTCAATAACTGCTATTTCAACGATTTGACCAATCATGTGGATGTAACTGGAAGTTCCAATCAAACATACGTCGCCAACGACCTTCTGATAGCCTCCAGTCCTCTATTGGGAACTAATCATGAACCACTCTGGACTTCTACTGTATTTTCACCAGTTATCGATAGAGGTTTATCCACTATGCTTGATCCAGACGAGACTCCCAGTGATATTGGCGCTATCAGAGCCGGAGATCATCAATACGAAGAATACTCCATGCCCTATGGTACAAGTTCAAATATCAAATGGATGAGCTTCCCAGTTCTGAATAACTACACCAGTGGATATACCACAAATAGCAATTTCTTTGCTTCGATCATCAGTACTACTGTGTTGGACTGGGTGGATTGGAAAGACGAAGATGATCCAATCATCAGGATGGCATACGTTAGCAATACCTTACAGAACGGCAATAACACCGTCACCAGCCCCGTGGGCTATAAGGTGAAATTGAATAGTAGTGTGTCCAGCGAGATATTCATCCCGACATCAGGTTACATCCAATCGCCCACTACCACCATAAACCTATATAAGTATCTGAATGGCACTACCACGATCAATGAGAACTGGCTGGGGTATTTCCTCCCTGAGCCCTGCAATGCTTTGGAAGCCTTTTCTCCGATCCTAAGTTACATCACTTCAATTACTACCCAATATTGGAGTGCAACGCAGGTATCCCCTGGTGTTTGGTGGGGCAATGCCGGTTCGCGAGTGTTGAATCCCGGAGATATGGTGATCGTAAAAGTGAATCAGAATTGCAGTTTTAGCTGGAACAACGGCCAGCCCGTTGAACCCGATTACGTTCAATTGGCAGAAAACTTCAGTTATACAGAGAAAGCAGATTACACTCCTCTGTATATCGTTTTCGAAGAGGATTTTTCCCCGGAACTGCCCGATGAAATAGGCTTATATGTGAATGGTGTATGCAAGGGTGCCACAGTGGTAGATGGAGCCGATGCACAGATTTGCGCCTATTTGGATGCCAATGAAGAAATCACTCCGGAGAATTCCGAACTTGTATTCTGGTATGAAAGTAAAGCTGCTTATCAAAACCGGGTCAGATGCAATTTTAGATCAGATACGCTAAAGAAAAATCAACTGGAAGGGCACCTCTACTACAGTTTTAAAGTGGATAACAAGGCCGATACGAATACAATCGTACCGATAACCAGCCTGGCTCAAAATTATCCTAATCCCTTCAATCCCCGCACCATGATAGCATTTGAATTGGCTGAGGAAGGACCCGTAAGCATTGAGATTTACAATGTAAAGGGTCAAAAGGTTACAACCCTGCTAAGCTCTTCATTGGTTAGCGGATCCCATAAGATCGAATGGAACGGCACCGATAAATATGGCCGCAATGTTGCCAGCGGCATCTATCAATATCAGCTGATCACCAAGGATAAAAGTATTAGCAGAAAGATGCTGCTGATGAAGTAGCTTAGATCTGGTATAGGGAGAGCGGTGCTCTCCCTATGCCACCAAATAAGGATTCGACGATGAAAATACCTATTATTACTGCTTTGTTGCTTGCGGCTATAACCATGTTCCATGCTGCAACTTTGCAGGTAGCGCTGGATGGCAGCCAGGCTTACACTAGTATTCAGGCTGCCATTGAGGCTTCGAATAATGGCGATACGGTTCTTGTGCATCCTGGCAGGTATTATGAAAATATAGATTACATCGGTAAATCCATCACGGTATGCAGTATGGAGGCCACCACCAATGATACCACCTACATTAGCAGCACCATCATCGATGGCAATCAGAGCGGCTCCTGCGTTGTGTTCCGCAACCATGAAGATAATGCCACCCTACGAGGCTTCACCATTACCAACGGTATCGGGTATCCACTTTTTTTTGACGGTTTACAAAGAGGAGGTGGGATTCTCATTTATGTAGCAGGACAGATCAACATCCAAAACTGCGTTATTACCAACAATAGATCGGGGATTGGGGGAGGGATATTTTTAGTCCAAAGTTCCCTTTTACTTTCCGGGTTACAAATCTATAATAACTATGCTGTTGCTCTTGGCGGCGGGATTAGCATGATGGGAGGTCCCACTGATTTCCCAAGTATTATATTTGACCCAGATAACCTATGTTCCGTGTACTCAAACTATAGTGCCAATCCTGCGGATATCAGCATCATCGATATCCGGGCAAATTTACAAGTCAATCTGGATGTGTTTACCTTGGCAACTCCAAATCTATTCTATATAGCAAGAAATAGCAATACGGCTGTCTATGAGCAATATAGCGACACAGTAAACATCCAAAGAGGATACCGTACCGAAGTAAACCATGATCTATATGTAAGTCCCACTGGTAATGATGATAACACCGGTCTCAATCCCAGCGAGGCGTTGAAGACCATTACCAAAGCAATCCACAGGATCTCGGCAGATAGCCTGAATATCAAGACAGTCCATGTTTTACCCGGCACCTACCAGGAAGGGGTAAACGATCAGATTCTGCCTATCCCCTTGAAATCCAATGTAAATATCATTGGAGGAGGTTCGGATATTACTACCATAGAGGCTAATCCCATTACATTCACCAGCCAAACGATCTTTTTTTATGGTGCAGATTGTACAAACATAAAACTCCAAGGTTTTAAAGCTGAATCAAGCGTCAGTGAAGGAAACTGGCTTCTAGGGCTGATGTTTGGATCAAGGAATGTGAGGATATCGGATATTGTTGCGCAAAATATGACGGTAATTCATTATGGCACTGTTTTCATCATGGACTTTGTTTCTTCAGTAATAGATTCACTGGTTTTAAGAAATATAACTACTCCTGAGGTAGCCGTACTAATAAATGATGGTCATTCATATTCACTTCGTAATTCGATATTTGAGAGTATCCATTCTACCTATAGTTCACCTGATACCCCCGGGGACGATAGTTGGGGTCAATGTGTGTTCACCTTATGGGTAGCGGATTCACTATCAGTGCAGAACTGTATATTCAGTAACATCTCCGTTCTTAACAATCAATCTACTTTCTATATTGCTCACCGCTATGACCATAACCCCCCCCTGATTCCCAATATCAATGTAGATAATTGCACCTTTGAGAACATACACACCAATGCCCCTTGCGCCATAAATTTCACAACGAACAGGTTGGGGGAATATGAAGTATCAAATTGTACTTTCTATGGTAATTATGGCTTGGGAGGTGCAGTTGGGATTTATGGTAGTGTTAAGATGCGGAACAATGTATTCAATAATCCCGAAACACCGCGCGATATCGTGATGTATCATTCATATCCTCAACTAGGCTGGATCGGTAATCTGGATTTTGATTACAATTGCATTCCCGAGGGGGAAACGAGGATATACAATACAGATCCTGCTAACACAGTTATATATGGAGAGCATAATATCGCTTCTGATCCCATCTTTGCCAGCACCGCACCCACTGATCCCCTCTATCTGCATCTGGCTTCCAACTCTCCTTGCATAGACACAGGAACAGCAGACACATCCGGGCTTGATCTGCCTCCTTACGATCTTGCGGGTAACTGGCGAATATGGAATGGTAGGATAGATATGGGTTGTTACGAATACGGTTCTGAGCCGTGGGTAAGCAATGATGATCCGGTAGTGCCGGAGATACCGGCTATAAAACTTGTTGCGTATCCCAATCCCTTCCAGACGTCTTCTAACATCAAAATATCTATACCGGTTGAATACAGCAACAAAATGACTGGCATAAGTGAAGCGAGCATTGATATTTACAACATCAAAGGGCAGAAAGTGAAAGCGCTTTCCTTTGATCCGAGAAGTTCCCTCGAACAGGTCATAGTGTGGGATGGTAAGGATCAAAATGGAAACAACTGCACCAGTGGTCTATACATTATAAATCTCACAATAGCCAGCGAGCATGTAACGAACAGAAAAGTAACTCTAGTTAAGTAGGAAAATTGCCGTTCATATCGCCATTTCATAGAAGAGACTGAGCGGCTGAGAAAATTGGCAGTCCGGGGATTTGCATAAACCTTGATACTGGATTTGCAGAAACCTTGATACCGATTTGCAGAAACCGTGAAACTGGGGTCTCACCAAAAACAGCGATTTGCAGCGAAAGTGATACTATTTGCAGATTTACTTGATACTCTATATCGCCCCCGCGGGCATCTCTCAATCACTTGTCAATCACTAGTCAATCAAGCGTCAATAATAGACACTTGATTGAGGCTTGATTGACACTTGATTGACGCCAACCCCCGGGAGCCAGTAGTGAGCTTTTTCGATACCGCATGGGGATGGGCAGGTGAATGTGAAAAAAAGGCGGCTTGTGCCTTGCGGACAAGCCACCTTCATAATCTGGAGCTAAATGGGGGACTCGAACCCCCGACCTGCTGATTACGAATCAGCTGCTCTACCAACTGAGCTAATTTAGCTTCTATCGCGGATCAGGCGAAACGTAGCGGGCTTTTTCGCCTTGTCGGAATACGAGATTTCGTGGACGCGGCCAAATTCGCCATCCACGCGGGGAGCGGCAACATCCCCGATTTGCAAGATAAAATACTTGACCGTGGTCAGTTTCAGATTGACCTTGGCATCGCCGTGAATATTGCGTGGATACCAATAACGTTTGGCGTCCAGGTCGGTTGCCAGGTTTTGGTCTTTCTGTTCCGTGACGGGCGGCACCGGCAGATAGTACCAGAGTTTGATCTGGACAATCGGCGGCAGTTGCGACAAAGCCGGCAGATTGATACCCAGGAATCCGTTGGGGCTGTTTTCCAGCAGCAACTCCGGCTGGTTCAGTTTTGGCTTGAACAGCGCGGGCTTCAAGTTGCTGACCTGGTAGCTGGTTTGATCCAGGCCGCCAACCATGATGGCCTGGACGATCGCGCTGTTGTCCAGGAACATGCCGTAACGAGCCTCAGGATCGAGCGACGCTCTGTCCACGCTGAACTCCACCTGGACGTAAACCCTCTCCAACTCTGAGGAGTAGAGCATGTCCAGCGCGTATTCCTGAGCTTCCAGGAGCCGGAAATACTGCGCGCCGTCCTTCGCCGCGGCAACAACCGCAACTGCCAGGAACAGCATTGTCAGGATGATCAGGCACGGCCTGCGCATTATATCGAACTCCTTGGTAGCGTATCAATCAGTGAACCAAGCGCCTCAGCGTCAATATTTCGTCAAGTGATATCTTCGCGGCGAGGATGCGCCCGGCAGTTTTTTTCCTTGACGTATAAGGCAGTGCCGAAAATCTGCCCGGCAGAGTATAAATCGATAACTAACAAGGAGAAGACCAATGAAACGCAGAGTGATCATCATGGGTGCCGCGGGACGGGACTTTCACAACTTCAACGTTTTTTTCAGAGACAATCAGGACTATGAAGTTGTGGCTTTCACCGCCACCCAGATACCTGGAATCGACGACAAGAAGTATCCCGCAGAATTGGCCGGAAGCCTCTATCCCAACGGCATCGAGATCCATCCCGAAGCCGAGCTGCAGAGCCTGATCAAAAGCCTGAACGCGGATCTGGTGGTGTTCGCCTATAGCGACCAACCCCATGAGAACGTGATGCACAAGGCCTCGCTGGTGAACGCTTGCGGAGCGGATTTCATGCTCATGGGAGCACGCAATACCATGGTCAAGACCACCAAGCCGTTGGTGACCGTCTGCGCCGTCCGCACAGGCTGCGGCAAATCCCAGACCACCCGCGCGGTCATCAAAGCCCTCAAAGCCAAAGGCCTGAAAGTGGTTTCCATCCGCCATCCGATGCCCTACGGCGACCTTGTGAAGCAAAAAGTCCAGCGCTTCGCCGAGCTCAAAGACCTGGAATTTCACAATTGCACCATCGAAGAGATGGAGGAATACGAGCCGCATATTCGCATGAACAGCGTGATCTATGCCGGTGTGGATTATGAGGCCATCGTCCGCGCAGCGGAAAAAGAAGCCGACGTGATCGTTTGGGACGGCGGCAACAACGACATCCCCTTCTACTGCTCCGACAAGCAGCTGAACATCGTGGTGGTCGATCCGCACCGCCCCGGCGACGAAGTCAACTACCATCCCGGCGAAACCAATCTCTACCTGGCCGATGTGGTCGTGATCAACAAGATCGACAGCGCCGACCTTGACGACATCAACGAAGTGCGCGCCAATATCCGCCAGATCAATCCGAAAGCCCAGATCATCGACGCGGCTTCGCCTCTGACGGTCGACCATCCGGAAATGATCACCGGCAAGAACGTGCTGGTGGTGGAAGACGGCCCCACGCTCACCCACGGCGAAATGACCTACGGCGCCGGTGTGATCGCGGCTGAGAAATACGGCTGCGCCGACCTTGTGGATCCACGTGAATGGGCTGTCGGCGAGATCACCGAAACCTTCGAGAACTATCCCGAGATCGGCATCCTGCTTCCCGCCATGGGTTACAGCGACCAGCAGATCAAGGATCTGGAAAAGACCATCAACGACACGGATTGCGACGCCGTGGTGATCGCCACTCCGATCGACCTCCGCCGTTTGATCAAGATCAAACATCCAGCCTGCCAGGTGAGCTACGACTTGCAAGAGATCGGCACACCCACCATCGCGGACGTTCTGAAGAACTACTAAACCAAAAGTAAGTATACAAACTGATATGGGGCGGATGCGTAATCTGCCCCATGCCATTTTCAATTATGATGAGGAAGTTATGACCAAGACCGCAGTGCTTGCCCTGGGTGGCAACGCCATCATCAAGGCAGGCGAGAAAGGAACTATCTCCCAGCAGTTCGCCAACACCCGCGAATCCCTCAGCGGGATCGTGGAACTGATCCGCCAAGGTTACCATTTGGCCATCACTCATGGCAACGGTCCGCAAGTGGGTAATCTGCTCCGGCAACAGGAAGAAGGCGAGAAAGTAGGCCTGGCGCCGCTTCCCCTGGGTGTGCTAAACGCCGCCACGGAAGGCACCATGGGCTACATGATCGAGCAGAGCTTGCAAAACAGGCTGCTTCAGAGCGGTATTCAAAAGCAGGTGATCACGATCATCTCACAGGTGGTCGTTGATAAAAACGACCCCAGCATGCTCAATCCCACCAAATTCGTGGGCAGCACCTATTACACCCAGCAGCAAGCCGATGAGCTGAAGAACACACTGGGCTGGACCCTCAAAGAGGACGCCGGCAAAGGCTTTCGCCGCGTGGTACCTTCGCCTTTGCCGCAGCAGATCATCCCCGCCGAAACGATCAGGGAACTGGTCCAGCGCGGCGAGATCGTGATCGCCGTAGGCGGAGGCGGTATCCCCATTTATATAGAGGACGACGGTTCTTACGAAGGCGTGGACGCCGTGATCGACAAGGATTTCGCCAGCGCTCTGCTGGCCTTGAACATCGAGGCGGACCTATTCGTCATCCTCACCGGAGTGGACAAAGTGGCGGTGGATTACGGCAAACCAAGCCAGCGCGACCTCGACCAACTCACGGTTGCCGAGGCTAAGCGCTATTATGAGGAAAAGCAGTTTCCAGCCGGAAGCATGGGCCCCAAGATCAAAGCCGCGATCGATTTCCTGGAACGCGGGGGCACAGAGGTCTTGATCACTTCCATCGAACACATCGTGGAAGCCTTTGAAGGTAAAACGGGAACGCGCATAGTCCACTGATCCCCACATTCACAGAGAATGCAAAACGCCGGCCCCAAGCGGACCGGCGTTATTTTATCGCGTTGGTTTTTTTTACTTTACTTCATCAGCATCATCTTGCGCGTCAGGGTCTTCGTTCCCGCGTTCAACTTGTAGAAATAGACTCCGCTGGAAACAGGCCGGTTGGAGTTGTCCAAGCCATTCCAGATCACGCTGTGCGTGCCTTTGGGAAGATCTTCGCGGACTAGGCTGCGCACCAGTTGTCCCTTGACGTTGTAGATATCCAGGCGCACCAAAGCGCTTTCCGGCAAGTCGAAACTCAGCGTGGTGGTGGGATTGAAGGGGTTGGGATAGGCTTCGTGCAAATCGAAACGCACCACTTGCTCTACGATCTCGCCATCGGATACATATTCGCCTTCCACATGCAGATCGTCCAGATACCAGCCTTCGCCGGTCACCGAACCGTCCGAGCCGAACAAGAAGCGGAACCTGGCGCTGCCGACGTAGTTGGAAAGGTCGAAGGTTGCCTGCGTCCAATCGAAGGATCCCGAATACACCAGCGTGTTGGCGGCGTAGGGTGAAGCGGGGTTGTTGTAGATCCGGAAGGGATAACCTCCGATGGGGGAGATCTGTTCCCAGGGTCCATTGTTCACAGATATCTGCACCAGGCCGCCGTCCCAGGCGTATTGAGGGTTGGAGTGCGTTTCAGCTTCCATCCAGTGGTGGAAGATCAGTTCCGCGTTGGTGCCCAGCATGATTTCCGGGCTTTCCAAAGCGCCGAACGCGCTGCTGGCATAGTCCGCGGTTCCGTTGCCGCCAAACTTCATGGACCAGGTTCCGTTACCGGTGAAGTTGCGCGCGCTGCTGCGATGCCACTGGTTGACGAAGTTGGCGGTGGGCGCGGAGCTGGCCCAGCCATTCATGTCGGATTCGAAAGTGTAGTTCTGCACGCCGATATACAACACAAAACTGCCTTGCAGAAGATCTCCGTTTTCCGCGCCGAGGATGTAGCCGATCTCCACAGAACCGCCCATGGCGGCTGTGGGCGCGATCTGGACCGTGAACACGTTCTCGTAGGCGGTGAAGCTGTCGTGGCCGATAGGAGCCAACACCACTTCGAAGTTCGAAAGGATCACGTCCGTATCTTCGCTGAACAGGATCAGCAGGGGATTGTAGGCATTACCGGAACCGTCGTTGTTCACGATCAGGTTCAGCGCCGGCGTGTCACCCGGCATCACCAGCGGATTGTCGTTGACGAACGAATAAGTCTCGATGCTGAGATCCGGAGCGTTGAGCTGCAGGGCGACCGGCGTTGATGCCGTGTGCGTGTCGAAAGTGGTGTTGATATTCATGAAGGCGAGGTTGTGGTCGGGATAGTTGCCCTGGATGCGGAAGCTGAAGAAGCCGTTGATCGTGATGGAATCGGCGGTCGCGAGGGCGTTGAAATTGTAGGTGCCGGAGAGCACCACGATGTTCGGGGAGTTGCTTACCAGGGTGGCCGTTCCTGCAGCTTGCTGGTCCACCAAACCCACGTTCTTGAGCGTCACGTTCATGTTCACGGTTTCGCCCGTGTGATACAGGGCGTCGGCATCATCGTAGGAAACCTGGGTGGCGACGATATAGGGCATGTTGCTGGCTTGGACGGTGACCGCCTCGTGGTGGACAAAGAAGTCCGGCGCCACGATGTAGAGGTCGTAAGTGCCCGGTGTGAGCGTGTTCATCAAGTTGATGTTGATCAGCCCGGAGGAAGAAGCCTGGGCTTCATAAATGATGTCGTCGCCGCTTTTCAAGCGCAATTTCGCGTAGGGGGCGTCGGTCTGGATCTGGTAGTTGTTCAATCCGACCGTCCAGTATGCGGGCAGCTGGACCATCATCTGCTGAGGCGTGGAGCCCCACACCATCAAGCCGGGATCGCCCAACAGATTCGTTTCGTAGTCCACCCAATACATCACGGCCGTGTTTTGGATGTAGGGGATGTTGTCTATCTTGCTGTCCACCAGGGAAAATCCCAGTTCGTGGATGTCCTCGCCGAAGATGGCGTCGATATACTGGCGGTGGATGTATTGCGATGCGCCGTCGGTCGAACCCTGCATGCCCCAACCGTAGCGGGAATGCGCGAGCATGGCGACCGCAGCGGTGCTGATGCTGGTGAATTTTTCCGCGATGCAATCGCTGGTGTAGGAGCCGGCGTTGGTCTCCCGGTTGTCGAAGGAGCCGGAGTAGCAGCCCTGGGTAAAGACGATGGAGAAATTGTGGTTGGTGCCGTTGTTGGTGATCGATGTAGAGGACACCTGGTTGTTGCTCAGGCGCATGGTGTAAGTGGTGTTGGAGTGTCCCAAATGGTTCACCAGGGTCGGCCCCTGGCTGAGCATGGGACGCAGGTCATTGCCGTCCCAAGCTTCGGCGTAACCGAAGGTGCGGTCGTAAAGCGTGCTGATGTTCCAGCTGGTGGGCACGCCCACGGTTGTATAGCCATGCGCGCTGCTGCCGCCGATCATTTCGTCCATGTAGTCGCCGCCCCAGGTAGGGCCGTCCCACAGCCATTCGCCGAGGAACAGCGCGCTGGTGGCTTCGCTCACCACAGGCTGGTTCAGGTACATGGTGGTTTTATTGATGAAGTTGGCAATCTCGGCATCCGAATTGTAGCAAACCCGGCCGATGGAAAGTTCCGGCGCGAGGTCGGTTTCGTAGGTCTCGCCCCAATAGTTGTCGTTGTCGTTGTTCCAGGTGCCGTCAAGGCAGGAGTAATACATGTCCGCGGGGATGTCGGCATCGACTTCGCTGCCTGTGCCCATGTTCACGTAAAACCCGCGGTGGGGTATCACGTCGGTGTCCCCGGCTAGCAATACATGGCGCAGGGGATTGGTGCCATACATGCTGATGATGTAGTTGCGGATCTTGTCCTGGGTGTCGATTCCTGTGTATTGCGCGGTGATTTCCTGCACGCTCTTCATCTGCACGTTGGTGCCCCGTGCGGTGTAGAGGCTCTGGAAAGGCAGCCACTGAGCCTGTTTGGCGGCGTCGTGGATGATCAGGTATTCGCAGCCGGTGGTGCGGGTTTCATAGCGGACCACTTGTTCCGCGTTGTCCACGCTGCGCAGCAGATACTGCGTGGTGAAGCTGTCCTGCTTGAGCAATGAGGTGGCGGCAAGGGCTGTGGCGCTGGGCTGCGTGGCGATTTCGACGCGCACCTGGCGGTAGAAAACCAGTTCGCCGGTCAGCGGAAAATACGCGAAGGGGCAGACGGCGGTGAAATTGATCGGATGCCCGGCCAGATATTGGGTGTTCACTCCGTTGTGGCTAACTGCCGGATAGCCGTCCGCGCTGGCATAGATCTGGGCGTCCGGTTCCAGGAGCTGCGGTAAAGTCTCTTGCGAAAAAGGAAATTGGGGTTGCAGTTGCTTCACCGGTTGGGTGAGGTTGAAGACCTGCGGATCGCTCAGCTTCACGCTTATCGACTGCGCTTCCTCGCCGATGGGGAGCAGCAGTTGGGAGCCGATCCAGGGAAGGTCAGGAGCGCCGGGTTCGCCGTAACTCTGGGCATCGGCAAGGGTCACGGTCGATTTGCCGCCGTCCAGTTTCACAGTGGGCTGCCCCAATGTGTAGTCAAAAACAACGGTGCCGCCGAGGATCATAAGCCCCAGGGCCAGGATCAGTGTGGTCAGGACAAGTTTCATATCAGCCAACTTATTAGGTTATTTAGTTAGTGCATTGGATGTATGCAAACGCTATTCCAATTTTCCGTTTATTTACGGGAGCGCAGAGGTTTGTGGTCCGGCTCTTGACAAGTATCCCGGGGAACCGCACGGCCAAGCCAGGGGCAACCGCCTTTATTGCTTAATGGGCCCCTGGATGTCCACTTAGTCACACTCTCTGCTCATAACAACCAACTCATAACTTGTAACTCTTAACTCATAACTCTTAACTCTTAACATGGTCCTCTTAACATGTACAGATGAGAAAACCGTTCTTGAGCAAGCTAGTTTTCTCCTTTTCTCTAGATTGCTCTGTCACTCTGTTTGAAGAATCATCTCAGTGTGCTTAAAAAAACACGTTAACGCGGTGAAACGACAGCGTGCTCGCAGTGTTCCGGTACTTGCTTAGAGTATGATCTCGACAGTCTGGCCTTTAGAAGTCAAGGACCCGGTCCCCAGTGATTCATTTTTCACATCTCCCAATTAAAGCTTGACGATTCGACCGCTATCGCTTGATTGGTCGAAAAAATGACCCAAGGCTCCGCCGCACATAGCGCAGCATTAAGCAAAATATAGCAGTTAGGGAGGCCTTACGAAGCTCAGCAGCGAAACCAGGGAGCGCATTCTGGAAGCCGCTACGGATCTTTTCGCGCGCTACGGCTACCTGAAAACCTCCCTCAGCGAGATCGCCAGCGCGGCGGGCATCGCCAAGGCCACGATCTATTACTATTTCCCCAGCAAGGAAGAGGTGTTTCTGGAGGCGATCCGGAATAAAGCGGAGGAGTTTTTCCGGTTTCTGAAGCAGGACATCCAGGCTGCCGGAAGTTTTGAAGACAAACTATCCTGCTTCCTGCGCCTGCCGATGAAATACATCTTTAAACTCATGCCCATCCTCGCCGAGGCGTTCAACCAGGTTCCTCCCTATTTCCTGCAAAGACTGGAGGAGAACAAGCAGGACTATCATCGCCGGATGAGCGCGCTGTTTGGGGAGATCATGCGTTTTGGCATGGATCAGGGCATTCTGGACAAACAGGTCGACATCCAGCGGTTGGGCGAAATCATCAATGACTGGTTTCTTTTGGGCGACTGTTTTTTCGATCGCGGCGACAAGGACAGGATCATCGGCCGCATCGAACGCGATCACGATTTGATCATCAAAATCTTACTTTGGGGCGTTATCAAGAGGAAAGCATGAAACACATCGCATTGGCCATCACATTCTGCTTGTTGCTCACTGCCGGGCTGGCTATCAGCCTTGAAGAGAGCGTGGAACTGGCCCGCCGGAACAACAAGCCCCTGCTCATGGCGCAGGAAGAGGTTGATAAAGCCGACCAGACCTATTACGACGTGCGCAGCAACCTGCTGCCGCACCTGACGCTGTCCAGCGGCTACAGCCTCACCAAGACCTTCCTGCCGAAATCGGCGCAGATCCCCGCCGTGGATTTCTCTCTCGGCTTGGATACCCTCGCCACCTACAACGACCAGTATCTGGCGGGAATCATGTCCAGCACGGTGAATTCCCTGGCGCCCAGTTCGCCCATGGATGAAGGTTCGCTGGCCATTTCGCTGCAGTTTCAGCAAGTGCTGTTCATGGGCGGTAAGCTGCTCAACGGCATCCGCGCGGTGGACCGTTATCGCTCGATCCAGCGCCTGCGTTTCCAGCTCGCGGAGCAGGAAATGGTGCTGGCCACCACCCAACTTTTCTACGGCTGCCTACTCACCGACAAACTGGTGGAGGTCCAGAGGCAGGCGCTGGAAACCGCGCAGGGGCATCTGGCGCGGATCGAATCCTTCAACAGGGAGGGACTGGTTTCGGAGTTCGACCTGTTACGCGCCCGCCTGGAAGTCGCCAAATTGGAGCCCCAACTACTACAGGCGGAAAACTCCCGCGACCTCGCCCTGGCGGCATTCCGTAAGCAATTGGGCTCTGCTGACGAAGCCCTGACACCGGAAGGCCAGTTCATCCTGCCCCCGCGTCTGGACATCACCCTCGAAGAGGCTCTGCGCCTGGGCAAGGAGCAACGCATCGAACTGGAACTTGCCGATATCGCCACGCAGGTCGCGCAGATCAAATGGAACGCCGAGAAGGGTAACTACCTGCCCAACGTCGCCATCCAGGCCAGCGCTTCGCTCTATACAGCAGCGGACGAATTTGCCATCTCGGGCAAAGATTTCGGCACCAGTTACACCGCCGGCATCGGCTTGTCCCTGCCGGTTTTCACCGGATTTTCCAACACCGCCAAGCGCAAGGCGGCGCAGCACGATTATCAATACGCGCGCCTGCAACAGCAGGATTACGAGGATTTGATCGCTTTGCAGATCCGCCAGAACTATCAGAAATTACGCCACGCGGAAGAGAACTACCAGGTGCAGACTCAGAACATCCAGATGGCGGAGCGCGGCCTGCAGCTTGCCCAGGTGCGCTACGAAAACCAGGTGGGCATCCAATTGGAAGTATTCGACGCCCAGACTATGCTGGCGGCGATCCGGCTGCAATATTACCAGGCCATCTATGAAGTGATCACAGCTCAGCGCGAGTTGCAGAAATCCCTCGGCCAGAGTTTATAAATGGAGACGACAATGAAAAAAACAGCCCTGACAGTCCTGATCTTCTGCCTGCTGCTCTTCGCGGCTTGCGGGAAGAAGGGCGAATCCGCCAAAAACATGGAACAACTCCAGAAGGAACAGGGAATCCCCGTGCGGGTGGCGACCGTGGAAACGGGGACCTTCACCCAGGAACTGGCTTACAACGCTGTCTTGGGCGGTCTGGAAGAATCAACCGCGCAAGCCATGGTAAGCGATATCGTGACTTCGGTGAACGCCAGAATCGGCGACCGGGTGAACGCTGGACAACTGATCATGACCTTCCCCACAGGCACTCCCGCCGCGCAGTTTGAACAGGCCACAACGGCGTTCAACGCCGCCCGCCAGGCCTTCAACAGGATGCAGAACCTTTATGAAGCCGGAGCGATCTCTTTGCAAGACCTGGATAACGCGGAAACCGGATTCAAGGTCGCCAAGGCCAATCTGGATGCCAGCGATAAGATGATCAACATCCGCGCCCCAATCAGCGGTGTGGTCACCAATATCATGATCAACAAAGGGGACAAGGCGTACCCCGGCCAGGACCTCTTCACCGTCTCCACCACCAACGGCTTCAAGGCTAAACTGATGATCCCGGACAGCGAGATCAGAGCGGTCAAAGTGGGCACTCCGGCAACGGCATCCTGGGGTGAGGAAAACCTTTCCGGCAGGGTCAGCCGCGTGTCGCTGGCGCTGGATCCGAACACCAGGGCGGTTCCGGTGGAAGTCACTTTCTCCGGTTACAATCCCCGCATCAGTTTTGGTTCCACCGCATCGGTCAAGCTGCTTACTCTCACGAAACCCGACGTTATAGTGGTTCCGCGCGAGCGTATCGTTACCGAGAACGACAAGAAATACGTTTGGCTGAACATCGATAACCGCGCCAAACGCCGCGAGATCTTCACGGGCCTGGACAACCGGCTGGAATATGAGGTCACGGAAGGGTTGGCGGCGGGGGAGAGCCTCATCGTGGAAGGCCTCAACCTGCTCTCCGAGAACGCCCTGATCAAAGTTGTGAACTAAGGGGGCCGCGATGATTCTCTCCGATTTGTCCATCCGGCGGCCGGTCATGGTCACCATGGCGATATTGGTCTTCCTGGTCTTTGGACTGATGGCCTATTTCGACATGCCCCTGAACCTGACCCCGGAAGTGAAGCTTCCCTACATCACGATCCAGGCGATCTATCCCGGCGCCGGACCCAGCGAGGTGGAAACCCAGATCGTGAAAAAAATCGAGGACGCCATCGCCACCGTGAGTATGATCGACTACGTGCAGTCCTATTCACTGGACAACGTGGGCATCGTGATGGTGGCATTCAAACTGGGTAAAAACGTGGATATCGCCAATCAGGAGATCAAGGACCAGGTTGACGCCATTGCCCGCGAATTCCCCTCCCAAGTGGAAAAACCGGTGGTCCAGAAACTGGATATCACCGCCTTCCCCTTCCTAGATGTGGTCCTCTCCGGAAACATGGACGGACGAGCGCTCTACGACCTCGCCGAGAACAAACTGAAAGACCGCTTCGGCCAGATCGACGGCGTCGCCCAGGTCACCCTCACCGGTGGCAACAAACGCCAGATCTCGGTGAATCTGAAGGACAGAGTGGTGTTCGAAAACAAGATCTCCCTGGCTCAGTTGATGCAGATCCTCGCCGCGCAGAATATGGATATGCCTGCGGGTAATTTCCAGCGCGGCTCGCAGGAATACTCCGTGCGACTTAAAGGCCAGTTCGACAGCGTTGACCGGATCGGCGACATCGACGTCCCGGCAGGCGG
>DAHVPC010000028.1 GCA_027318475.1 Candidatus Cloacimonadota bacterium
AGTTCATGAACTGCCTGATGAAGAAAGGCAAGAAAAGCATCGCCGAAAAGATCGTTTACGGCGCTTTCGACATCGTTGGCGAAAAGACCAAGCAGCCGCCGCTCGAAGTCTTCAAGACCGCTCTGGAAAACGTGCGGCCCCTGGTGAAAGTCGTTTCCCGCCGCGTCGGCGGATCGAACTACCAGATCCCCACCGAAGTCAACGACAAAAACGGACAGGCCATGGCCTTCCGCTGGCTGATCAGCTATGCCCGTGCCCGCAGTGAAAAGACCATGACCGAAAAGCTCGCCGGCGAACTGATCGCTGCCTACAAGAAAGAAGGCGGATCGATCAAGAAACGCGAGGATACCCACAAGATGGCGGACGCCAACAAAGCCTTCGCGCATCTGCGTTACTAGACTTCAACCAATGTAGCCCAATACTATATTTCCAGGCAACAATGCCGAATTTGGCGGGACTCCTGTCCCGCCATTTTTGTATTGGGGTGGCAAGCCAAGGTAGTGTCGCTTGCCAAAGCGACATACAAATCCCGAATCAATCCCAAACAGAGATCAATGCATTATCCGTAACACTGCCTTCAGGCGGTCGGTCCATCGCGTTCACGCGGTTCTGTCTCTTACGACAAATCTCCATTATCTGTCAGTGTCTCCTAGGGTATCATGCTTTTGAAGCACCGCCTAAAGGCAGTGGACCGACCGCGTGAACGCAGTGTTACGGAACCCATTCCACCTTTCCACCATTCCACCCTTCCACCTATCTACTTTCCCCGCTCTGGCGTCACGGAGTCAATCACTTCTTAATCAAGTCTTAATCAAGCGTTAATAATTGAGGCTTGATTAAGGCTTGATTAAGACTTGATTAAGGCTTATCCCCCAGGGCGGAGTGCAAAAATAAGAAAAGATTGACAAAACGCCAAGGCTCGGAGAGCAGGAAAAAAACAAAACTAACCACCCAAGGGAGGACTGATGTCCCACAGAATTCTTGCCATCAACCCTGGCTCGACCTCAACCAAGATCGCCGTTTACGATGGCGACAAACCCGTTTTCGAAAAGACCCTGCGCCATGATCCCGCCGAACTTGAACCCTTTGGAGGGATCATCGAGCAGTATGATTTCCGCAAAAAACTGGTGCTGGAAGCCATGGCGGAAAACAACGTCGCGCCCGAGACCTTGAACGCCGTGGTGGGAAGGGGCGGCCTGGTACGTCCAGTCAGCGGCGGCACAATGAAGATCAGCCCCAACATGCTGCGCGACCTAAAGGATCCCCAGCTGTGGGGCCGCATCCACGCTTCGAACCTGGGCGCCTTCATCGCCGACGCGATCGCGCAGGAACTACAGATTCCCGGCTTCATCGTCGATCCCGTGGTGGTGGACGAATTTGACGACATCGCCCGCATTTCCGGCATTCCGGAAATCGAGCGCAAGTCTTTGCTGCACGCGCTGAATATCCGCTACATCGCTCGGCTTCTGGCCGCGGAACTGGGCCGTAAATTCAACGAAACCAACCTGATCGGCGTGCACATGGGGGGCGGGATATCGGTGGCGGCGATCCTGCAGGGACGCGTGGTGGACGTGAACAACGCGCTGTTGGGCATGGGGCCATTTTCTCCGCAACGGGCAGGCGCGCTGCCGATCGGCGACCTGCTGGACATGGCTTACAGCGGTAAATACACTAAAAAAGAACTGACCACTTACCTCACCAAAACCGCCGGACTGATGGCGTATCTGGGCACAGACAGCGGCATCGAGATCAACAAACGCGTGCAGGAAGGCGACAAGAAAGCGGCGCAAATCCTGGACGCCATGTGCTACCAGGTGGCCAAAGAGATCGGCGCCTGCGCCACGGTCCTGAAAGGTAAAGTGCACGGTATTTTCCTCTCCGGCGGACTAGTTTACAACGACTATATCGTGGACAAAATCCGCGACCGCGTGGGCTTCATCGCCCCGCTGCACCTGTATCCCGGCGAAAAGGAAATGGAGGCCCTGTGCATGGGCGGCGCACGTGTGCTGGCCGGGCTTGAAGAAGCCAAAGAGTATCCATATTAAGGGCAAAAGGGCACAAGGAGAAAAGGGAAAAGGAAACCAGGTCAGTGATGAAGCCCCTGCTGCTCCTGCTTTTGGGAGCCCTGTGCGCGGTTCCCCTGCTGGCAGATGAGTGGACCATTCTGGTCTATATGGCCGGGGACAACAATCTGTGGCAAAACGCCGTGCAGGACGTTAACGACATGGAATCGGCGGAGTTGCCCGCCAACCTGAACCTGATCGTACAGACCGATTTGCCCGCTGATTCACCCTATCCGGGCGGACAACGGCGCAGGATCCGGACCGATTCTTCGCCTCAGATCACTTCGCCGCTGCTGGCCAATTTGGGCGAGATCGACAGCGGTGACCCGCAGACCCTGAAGAGCTTCGTCAATTGGGGTTTTCAGCATTATCCAGCGCAAAGGAAAATGCTTGTGGTTTGGGGGCATGGGGACAACTGGTTCAAGGGCGACGAGCCCAAATGGATCTGTCCGGACGACGGCGCACAATCCCTGATCAGTGTTGCACAAGGGGAATTGAAAGAGGCGCTGACAGGCATTCCGCAGTTGGACATCCTGCTCTTCGATGCTTGCTCCATGCAGAGTTTGGAGGTGCTGGCGGAGGTCATGGACGCGGCGGATTACGTGGTCGGCAGCGCGGAATTGGTGCCGGCTACAGGCTTTCCCTATCAGACAATGCTCCCTTTGTTTGAGACGGGTAGCGTGGAGCAGATCGCAGCGCTGATACCCCAGATGTATCTGGAATCATACGAACCGGGGGGAATCCAGAACCCGGACGGCTTCACCAATCCCATCACTTGTTCCGCGATCAAAACCGCTGCTTTGCCTGCTTTTTACGAGGAATTCACCACCCTGTGCATCTATGGTATAGACATGGCCCCGCCTATTGTTGAGTACATCCGCGAGGGCCTGTGGGAGATGAATACAGCGTATTGCGATGTGGATATCGCGGAGTTCATTGCCAGTTGTTCGGTTATTCCACCGAATCTGGAAATCCTGAACTGGCCTTATGTGATGCTGACGCAATGGGAAGAATGCGTGGTCTGGTCCGGCAGTTTGAACATTCCCTTGGTCGCTTATCAGGTGGGCTCCGCGGCAATCTGGTTTCCCTGGCACAGACAGTATTTCGACGCCTGGTGGCGGCAATATAGGCAGCTGGAATTCGCTGACACCCAGTGGTTGAGGTTTCTGAACCGGGGTTTGGGAGATGCTGTTCCGCCTGACTCGCCGGCGGTTTCGGACGCGTCGGTGGTGCTCGGGACACTGCAGTTTCAAGTGGCGCAGCCCGCTGATCCTGATTCCTTGAGATATCAGGTGTCTCTTTACCAAGGCGACAATCCGGATGCGCAGATGTTCACCTACAATCCAAATATCTCTGAAGAGTTTTTTTGGGTGCGGCTACCGGTCCATATGTCCGGGTCCGTGGTAGTCAAATCTATTGATACTTGCGGCAATCAGTCTGAATCGACCTCATTCACTTATGAGTTTGCTGATCCCCAATGGGAACTCCTGATCGCCCCGAATCCAGTCCGGGACAGGTCTTTGGCCTCAGCGCGGTGGTATTTGCCGGAAGGGATTTCCGGAGAAATACGGCTGGGTTTGTACAACCTCCGGGGCCAGAAGGTGCTCGCTAAGAAGTTCCTGCAAAACGAGCCCGGAGAGGGAATCTGGCTGCTATCTGCGGAACCTGGTTTTGCCGGTTTGGGACGCGGATTGTATCTGCTGCGGCTACAAGTTGGCACGAAATGGCGTCAGCAAAAACTCACAATCCTCTAGTAAACACAGGCTTGCGGGAAATGTGGATAAAGTGTGGATAACTTGGTGCAAGGACTCGACTCCCATGATAAGATGTTACAGGGCAGTGCCTTGCAAAATCTGGTTTATCCACCGCAAATGTGGATAAGTGCGTAGATATATGCGAAACAGAGGATTGTAGAATGCCCGGAGATCTGCCCAAACTCAGTAAGAACAGATTGAAAGAACTGGCGCGGCTGAAGTCCAAAAAACACCGGCTGGAAGAGGGCCAAGTGGTGGTCGAAGGTATGCGGGGTTTGGCTCAATTGCAAGATTATGGCGTCAGGCCGCTGGAGCAGTACGTCACCAGCGGCGCTAAGCCTTTGTGGGAGGGTGTTCCCGCCTATGAACTGCAGGCGGGGGAACTGGCCCAACTCTGCGCCAGCGAGCATCCGCAAGGCCTGGCGGCGTTGTATCCGCTTCCAGAACCGCGCCGGGTGGATTTCCGCAGAGCCTTTTACCTCGACGGGATCAGCGATCCGGGCAATCTGGGAACGATCTTCCGCGTGGCGGCTTCGTTTGGCATGGATGCCATCCTGCTCTCGCCGGATTGCGTGGAAGTGTCCTCGCCCAAAGTGATCCGCGCTTCGCTGGGCAGCGTGTTCCGGGTTCCTTTCGCCACGCTGGATGCCGCGGAATTGGTGCAGACAGGCGCGGAGGTCTATGCCACGGAAGCCAGTTCCGGCGCGCCTTTGGCTGATTTTATCCCTCGGACTGGAGCCAGAATAATCGTCGCCCTGGGTTCCGAAGCGAGCGGCCTGAGCGGCCAAATCAGGCAATCGGCACGCGGGGTTTTACGCATTGAAATGCAGGCGGGGATGGAATCCCTGAACGTGGCAGTGGCTGCCGGGATCATTGCCCATCACCTTTATGCGCAGGGACGGCAGTTTATCAATTGACAAAATCAGGCGGTTTTGCATCCTGTCTTTTCAGGAATTTGAGCAAGGAGCGATCGTGAATATCATAAACCAGAAAACAGGCTGGATCGAGGTTATCTGCGGCAGCATGTTCAGCGGCAAAACGGAGGAACTGATCCGGCGGATCCGTCGTGCGGAATATGCCCGGCAACCCCTTTTGGTCTTCAAACCAGCGATCGACAACCGTTACGACGTGAACAACATCGTGTCCCATTCGCAGATGCAGGCGCCGTCTATTCCCATCGACGCGCCCTCGGACATCTACCGCTATCTGAATGAAGAAGTGAAGATCATCGCCATCGACGAAGCGCAGTTCTTCGACGCTTCCATCGTGGACGTCTGCAACGACCTTGCCAACAAGGGTTACCGGGTTATCGTGGCGGGCTTGGACCAGGATTATGCCGGCCGGCCCTTTGCCAGCATGCCAGCTCTCCTGGCAATCGCGGAATACGTGACGAAGAACCTGGCAATCTGCGTCAAATGCGGAAATCCCGCCAATCGCACCCAACGCACGGTGCCTCAGGACGAGCAGATCCTGGTCGGTAGCACGGAAGCCTATGAGGCCCGCTGCCGCAATTGCCACGAGGTTCTGGACTGACCATGCCTGCCGGAGCTGCCCACATCCCCGTCCTGCTGATCATCAAAGCCCTGCAGGTCTACAACATCGTGATCATCGCCAGGGTGCTGCTCAGTTGGTTCGTCCAGGATCACAATAACCAAATCTACCGCATCCTGTATAAAGCCACGGAACCTATCCTGGGTCCCATCCGCAGGCTCATTCCGCCTCTGGGTCTGGATTTTTCGCCGGTGGTGGTGCTGATCGCCATCCAGCTCATTATCAGCCTGCTGTATAGGCTCATTTAACTTTTTGGGAGGATAGATGTCATTGTACCCCACAGATATACGCCATCAGGAGTTTAGCGGCTCGATGTTCGGCTACAGCAAGAAGGAAGTGAAGAACTTCCTGGAGCAGTTGGCGAACGAGATGGAGGACTATCAGCGCCGCCAGGAAAAAGAGATCCAGCGGCGGGAGCAGCTGCAGATCGAGGTGAAGCAGGAAGCGATCCAGGCCAGCACAGCGGTCGAGGACCTCAAACGGCGCGAGGAGCTGATCAGCCGCACCCTGGTCTTTGCCGAGAAAACCAAGGCCGACATCATCGCCAACGCCCGCAAAGAAGCGGAAAACATCCTGCATGAGGCCGAATTGAAGGCCAAGCGCGCGATCCAGGAAGCCAAGCAATACCTCAGCGCGCTGGAACAACAATACATCCAGATCAAGGAAGAGAAGCGGCAATTCCTGATGCAGTTCCGCTCCGAACTGCAGACCTTTATGGACCGCATCGGCAAGGACCCGCTGCTGACCAAGGAGTCCGAACACTTGCTGGATACGGATTTCAAGCAGATCAAGGAAGAGATCACTCCCGCCTCGAATCCTCCGATCCAGGATAACCGCCTGCCATGAAGCTGGATTACCGGCTGACGGCCCATTGGCTGAAAGAGCGCTTGCCTGCGATGCCGGAAGCGGCAATGATCTTGGGCACGGGGCTCAATGAGCTGGCGGAAACCGTGCCGGAGCTCTGGAAATCGCCCTATTCCGAGATTCCGGGATTCATGCAAAGCACGGCGCCTTCACATCGGGGAAACCTTGTGCTGGGGGAGCTGGGAGGCCGTCCGCTGCTGTTTTTGCAGGGTAGGTTTCACTATTATGAAGGCTATCCCATGGAGGCGGTCGTTTTTCCCACCCGGGTAATGGCTGCGATGGGCGTGCCAACCCTGATCGTTACCAACGCTTCGGGCAGCCTGCGCGAGCATTTGCGGCCCGGCTCCATAGTGCTGCTGAACGACCATATCAACCTCATGGGCATCAATCCGTTGATCGGCAGCAACGATGACAGCCTCGGCGAACGCTTTCCCAGTTTGAATAATGCCTACGATCCCCAATATCTGGAGCTCTGCGCCGCCATCGCCAAAAAGCAGGATCTGGCTCTGGAACGGGGAGTATATATCGGGGTTTCCGGCCCGAGTTTGGAGACCCGGGCGGAATGCGCGGCATTCGCGAATTGGGGCGCCGATCTGGTGGGCATGTCCACCGTCCCGGAAGTCATCGCCGCGAAGCACGCTGGCATGAGGGTGCTGGCGCTTTCGATCGTGACCAACTATAGCAACCTTTTTCACTCCGAAGCGCATGACCAGTCAGAGATCCGCCGCAACGCCTCACGGGCGTCAACCAGCCTGCGGAAACTGGTCGAGGAATTCGTGCGTCACCTGCCAAACCGGCCATGAGGATATTTTCATTGACATCAGAAGCAGGATTTGATATCTGGACAAACCAACCAATATGATAGTTACACAGGAGCGATAGATGGCTGCTAAACCTTTGTCAGCAAAAAAGATTAAGAAGTTCGAGGAACTGATCCAGAAGGAACTTCGCGAGAGCGTGGCCTACGTTGAGGACATCAACCGGGACCAGAGCATCGGGGCGCGTGAAAGCAGCGGGGATCTTTCCTCCTATGCCTATCACCAGGCCGACCAGGGCTCGGACACCAATCTCATGGAGCAGACCGTGATGATGATGGAACAGGAGCGGGAAAAGATCCGCCTGCTCAACGACGCCCTGCGCAAGATCTACGAAGGCACTTTCGGGGTGTGCGAAATGTGCGGCGAAAACATTAACGAGTCCCGGCTGGAAATGATCCCTTACGCGGCCTATTGCATCGCCTGCATGGAAAAGAGCGAAGACAAAAAGCGCAAGCAGAAGAAGTAGGCAGCGGGAATGCGCAAGATCAACACCACACCGGCCTTCATCATCATGGTGGGCGTTATCCTGTTGGACCAGGCGTCCAAGATCCTCATCCGCAGATACATTCCCCTGGGAGACTGGATCCGTGTGGGCAAAGGCGCCTGGGGCGATTTCCTCCAGATCTGCCATCTGCAGAACTCCGGCGCCGCGTTCAGCCTCTCGTTGCCCAATCCGCTCTGGAACAGGGTGTTTTTCGTTACCACGACAGTTCTGGCGGTGGTTTTCATCCTCTGGCTGTTGCGCAAAGCCACGCACAAGGTGCAGGTGGTGGCCTTCGGATTGATCCTCGGCGGCGCCATCGGCAACAACCTGATCGACCGGCTGTTTTTCGGCGCCGTGACCGATTTCGTGAGCCTGGACATCCCCGATCTGATCAAGGGCATGGACCGCTGGCCCGTATTCAACGTGGCGGATAGCGCCATTTTCATCGCCATGTGCCTGCTGATCTTCGACATGATCTTCATCCGGGAAGCCAAGCCGTCAAGCAGTGACCCCAAGCCGCTTCCCTTAGATAATAACAGTTAAACAAGGAGCCATAGATGAGACACATTTTTCTTTGCGTGTTGGCGTTGGCGCTGGCCTCGGGGCTGGCGGCACAGGCGATAACCTGCCACGACGTCCAATACACCACGGCCGCCAATGGCGCTTCGCCTCTTTCGGGCCAGGTCGTCACCGTCGAGGGCATCGTGGTGGCGGAAGTGTTTTACACAGGAACCAGCGCCACCAACATGGGTTTTGTGATTTCCGATCCCGATGGCGGACCCTGGAGCGGGCTGTTGATTTTCACCAACGTCTATCATCCTGCCCGGGGCGATAAAGTGCAGGTCACGGGGACGATCACGGAGTATTACGACTTCACTGAAATGTCGCCCACCACAAGTTTCCAGGTGATCAGCCAGGGCAATCCTTTGCCGCCGGCAACGCTCGTGACCACCGGCGCCTTGTCCAACGCGGCCACCGCGGAGCAATGGGAATCCGTGTTCGTGAAGATCGAGAATGTCAACGTCACCTCAACACCGAACAATTATAACGAGTTTAATGTCAACGACGGCAGCGGCGCTTGCCAGATCGACGACCAGTGCTTTCCCCGCAGCGGATTCAGCTGGCCTCCCATCACCACAGGCCAGAATTGGGCACGCATCCAGGGCGTCGTGGATTACTCCTTCAGCTATTTCGCCGTCAATCCCCGCGAATTGACGGATATGGTCCAGATCGACGACATTTCCAACGC
The DNA here is from genome assembly GCA_027318475.1 of Candidatus Cloacimonadota bacterium. Lineage (GTDB taxonomy): Bacteria > Cloacimonadota > Cloacimonadia > Cloacimonadales > Cloacimonadaceae > Syntrophosphaera. Next base: position 8,784 of record DAHVPC010000028.1, read on the forward strand.
CACCATCAGGATCGAAACCACCGCCGCCGAGATCAACACCCAGGTGCCGGTCAATGTGATCAGTTCACGCATCAAACCGCAATGGGGCGTCGCCTCTTATACCGCCAGCATCAGGATCGATCCCAACAAGGTACTGTTCCACGGATTGGATTTCACTGGCACCATGTCCGCCTTTATGCCCACCTACAGCGTTTCGGCTGCCGGCGATTCGATCTGGATCAGTTACCAGGCGCAGGAACCGATCACTTCCACGGCAGATGGAGACACCTTGATCAAGCTGCTTCTGGAGCCCATCAGCTATGGCGAATCCATTCTGGAACTGGCTGCTTTCAACTACGACACCACCTCCATCAATTCGATCACCAGCGGAAAAATCCTCACCGCAATTCGCCGCAACATCGCCTGGCTGAACATCACCAACCCCAATTCGGCGAAGAACATCTTCAATCCCGAGATGAATGAAAAGATCACCATCGAGTATGGCTGCAAGAGTTCTTCCACGGGGATCAACGTGAAGGCGATCGTGCGCGTGTACGACGTCCAGGGCCGCATCGTGGCCACCCTGGTGAACAAGAACATCAGCAATGCCCTGGGCATCGAATCCGTTTTGTGGGATGGACGCGACGCCAATATGCGCTGGCTGCCCATCGGCGTCTATTACTGCCATCTGGAAGTGATCGAACGCGGCACCGGCCAGAAAGAAGTCACGGTCCAGCCCATCGTGATCAAAGCCAATCTGTAAGAGGCCGGAAAGGAATTCTCATGAAAAAATACGCTATACTCTGTCTCATCCTGATCCAGGCAGCGCTGTTGCTTGCCGTTTTCGACGATTACATCCCTTCAGCCAGGGCCAGAGGCATGGGCGGAGCCTATACCAGTGCCGCGGATGACGTCAACGCCCTCTATTTCAATCCGGCCGGGCTTTCCTACGTGAACATGGAAGCCCAGGTTGGCTTTGGCAGGCTCAACGGCCAGGCCTTTACCGAATTCAAGACTGGCAACGTGGGCATCCGCTTGCCCAGAAAACTGGGCACGGTTGCTTTGGGAGCCCGGCTCTTCGACGTCGATTTCGAAGAAGAAACCCTGATGAGCGAGCAAACCTGGAGCCTGGCCCACGGCTTCGACCTGCAGAACGACATCCATTCCCGGATCAGCCTTGGTTACGCGCTAAACTATTACCGGCTCGAATTTGAGGAAGACGACGACGACTCCGCTTTCGGCATCGACCTTGGTGCCACGGCGTTCTTGCATGGACGCACCAAACTCGGCTTCAGCGTGAGCAATCTCAATTCGGCCGTCATGGGCGACGCGAACCAGCATACCCTGCCCACCAAACTCGCCCTGGGCCTTTCTTACGTGCCCTACGACAGGGTGACCACCAGCATCGAAGTGAAGAAGGATTTCGCCAAGGAAACCGAATTCATGGGCGGCGTGGAAGTATGGATGTTTGAGCCTTTCTGCGTCAGGTTTGGAGTCCATTCCAACCCCGCCACCTGGAACGCCGGCATCGGTTTGGACGTGCAAGGCATCAAACTTGACCTGGCCTACACAGCGCACGCCGTTTTGCCCGGAACGCTCTACGGGAACCTTGGCTACAGGTTCTGATCCGCGGAGATGAAATGCTTGGATTGACCTTGAAAAAACTCATACCCGCCTTTATCCCGGTGGCCCTGGAAGTCGCGCGGCGCATCAATCGCGACACTTCGCACAACAACCACATCAAGAAGTTTGACAAGACCGAGGAAAAACTCTCCACGATCGAAAACCTGCTCGTGAAAGTGGAGAAGAAAGCCCTGATCAACCGCGAGGAGATCAAGGCCGTCAACACGCGCATGCAGATCTGGGCGGCCATCAATTCCGCGCTGCTCATCGCCATCGCGGTCAAGCTGTTCTTCTTCTAAACCTGTTTTTAACCCCATAAGCCGGTTCTGCCATTTTCCTGGCCAAGCCGGCTTTTTTCTTTTCCGGATTCGCTTTTCCCGGGTGGCGGCTTATTTTGTAAGATAATAACAGTTAGAAAGGATGCTACAATGGCTACAACCAATCTTCGGGGCAATCCTGTAAAAACTTCCGGCCCTCTGCCCAGAATCGGCGTCAAGGCGAAGGACTTCCTCCTCACCGGCAACGACATGCACGATAAAACCCTGGCCGATTTTAAGGGCAAAAAGATACTGTTGAACATCTTCCCCAGCGTGGATACGCCTGTGTGCGCGATGAGCGTACGGAAATTCAACGCCGAGGCTGCGTCAGTCAAAAATGCCGTGATCCTGTGCGTCTCGCGCGACCTACCCTTCGCCCTGTCCCGGTTTTGCGGCGCTGAGGGGATCAAGAACGTGATCACCCTGTCCGAACTGCGCAACCGCGATTTCGGCAGCAACTACGGCCTGGAAATGGTCTCCGGACCGATGGCGGGAATGCTGGCCCGGGCAGTGGTCATCATCGACGCGGCTGGAAAGGTCGCCTATCGCGAGTTGGTCGACGACATCACCCACGAGCCGAACTACGCGGTAGCCCTCAAAGAACTTAAGAAATAAGCCCTAGACAGTATCTCCCGGCTGCAGGACCAGGCATTCCCGTCCCAATGCGCGCACTTTGTCCGCGAACACCTCAGGATCGGCCTCGATCAGGCCAAAAGTGTTGTAATGCATGGGTATGGCTACGCGTGGCCGCACCAGTTCCACGGCTTTGACCGCGTCGTCGATGCCCATCGTATAGTTGTCGCCGATGGGCAGCAGCAGATAGTCCACGCGGTTCAGTTCGCCGATCAGTTTCATATCGTAGAACAGGCCGGTGTCGCCGGTGTGGTAGATGCAGCTTCCATCCACCCAGAGCATTACGCCCGCGGCCGGTCCGGCATATTGCCCTTCCGGGGTCTGGCTGCCGTGCCAGGCGATGGTCAGTTTCGCCCTCCCGAAGGCAAAATCGTGCGCACCGCCGATATGCATGTTGTGCGTTTGAAAACCCTTGCTGGCGAGATAAGACCCCAATTCATACACGCAGATGAGTAAAGACCCGCAGCGCCTGGCGATCTTGAGCGCGTCGCCCAAATGGTCGCCATGCGCGTGGGTGACCACGATGAAGTCGGCAGTGATTTGATCTGATTTGACCGCCGCCAGGGGATTGCCATCCAGATATGGGTCGATCAGGATGGTCTGTCCCCCAGAACTTTTCACCTCGAACGCCGAATGCCCCAAAAATCTCAGTTGCATTGTATGATCTCCCTGTTTTGGTTTTCCTCCAGTTTGCGCACTTCCCTTCCGCAGTCAAGATATTTCTGGTCCGTCGCGGCTGTCACTTTTGGCAAAATCAATCATCTTTCCGTAAATGCCGGCCTGGATTTCCCCACGCGACATTTATCGGATTTTTTTCTTTTCAGACGCTCCGCCCTGGGGGCTTAGCCTTAATCAAGTCTTAATCAAGCCTTAATCACTTGTCTATTATTGACGCTTGATTAAGGCTTAATTAAGGCTTGATTGACGTTGTGACGCCAGGGCGATCGGGGATGATGTAGACATTTGATTGCTGTAACATGTTGATGGACATTGAATTGCGCGCTATTACCATCTAGAGTTCTGTGAGTAATGGCTCAAATTCATAAATGATGGGTAAGGCCGGAGGGCGTCACAAGCTTAGCCCGCAGTTCCGCTGCGTTCCACTGTGGGCTAAGTTTTTTCGCCCCCGAGGGGCTCTTTCAGGCTTACCATCCGTATTGATCCGATCCTTTTCTTTACCCGCAATAAAGTACTTGAGCCAAAGGCTTTCGCGTGGCGCGCAGGCTATGCTCCTCGCAGCGGTTCCGCACATTGTTCTTGACAGAAAAGGGGCCAGCCGGAGTTTGGCACATGAGTGCGCCCTTAGCTCAACTGGATAGAGCATCTGACTACGGATCAGAAGGTTGGGGGTTCGAATCCCTTAGGGCGTGCCACAATTTTACTTGCCAGCATCCGCTGGCTTTTTTTTAATGCGCGGGAAGATGAAAAAAGTTGACGGCAATCAGAGCAGTTGGAAGGACCTCATCCAGATCTACCGGATGATGTTCAAGTATTGGTACGTGCTGATCACGGGTCTGGCGGCGATGCTGCTCTACGCGTTTTTCAGCGGCGTGAGCATCACTCTGGTCATCCCGCTCTTCGATTTTGTCTTCAATCCCCAAAAGCCCGCCGCGCTATACACCAATGCCGCCGGCTTTATGCAGGCCATCGGAACGGCCTTGCGGGAATGGCTGGCCAGCAGCGGTGGAATCCTGCGCGTGAGCGGGCTGAAAGACCTTGCGCCGCTTTGGGAACAGGTCAAGGACATCATGCTGCACACGGATTCGCTATCCTTGCTGTATGTGCTGTGCCTGTTTGTGGTGGTGGTGATAGCCCTGAAGAACGTGTTCTATTTCATCCAGCGCGTGCTGTTCGTGAAGCTGCGCGGGAACACGATCCGCGACGTCCGCAACATGATGTTCCACCGCTATATGAATCAGTCATTGGAGTTCTACAACCAGAACCGGGTGGGCGACGCCATCGTGCGCATGGTGAACGACGTGGACATAGTAAGCGAGCAATTCATCCGCTCGCTGCTGGAAGGGATCCGCGACCTGGTCTCGATCCTGGTTTACGCGCGGGTGGCGCTGTTGCTGAACAGCCATCTCTTCGTTTACAGCGTGGTCATCCTGCCGGGATTTTCGCTGCTGATCGGCCTTCTGGGCAAGAAGATCAAAAAGTACTCGCGGCGCATCCAGGCGCAGCTGTCCAACATGTTTTCCGCTGTGGAAGAGGCTTTGAACAGCATGAAGATCGTCAAGGCGTTCCGCCGGGAAGACAGCGAATACCTCAATTTCAAAGGCATCAACCGCGCCCATCTGCGCTTGTGGCAGCGCGCGCAGGTCTATTCCTCGCTGGGTTTGCCGATCGCGGAAATCACTACTTTGATCACCGGCATCATCGTGATCGTGATCGGCGGCAAGATGATCCTGGCGCCGGGATCCGATTTCACCCTGGGCGATTTCACGGCTTTCCTCTTCGCGCTTTTTTCGATGCTGCACCCCCTGAAAGTGCTCAGCCAGATCTATACCGAGATCCGCAAGGCTATGGTCTCCCTGGGGCGGATCTCGCTGGTCATGAACCAGCAGTCGGCGATCCAGGACGCGCCTGACGCCGTGGATATGCCGGGATTCAACACGGCGATCGAATTCGAGCGCGTAGGATTTCATTACCGGGCCGCCAAACCTGTGCTGCAGGACGTTTCGCTCACGATCCGCAAAGGCGAGAAAGTAGCCTTTGTGGGTGCCAGCGGTGGCGGGAAAACCACTCTGGCCAATCTGTTCAACCGCATGTACGACGTTAAGGAAGGCGCGATCAGGATCGACGGGATCGACATCCGCCGGATCAAGCTGCTGCACCTGCGCAAGTTGTTTGGCGTGGTCACTCAGGATAGCGTGCTCTTCACGAGGTCCGTGCGCGAAAACATCGTGTATGGCACCCTGGAAGCCATTTCGGACGCCCAGATCGAGGCCGCGGCGCGCATCGCCCACGCTGAGGAATTCATCCTGGCCTTCCCCCAAAAATACGCTGAGATCCTGCAAACCAAGGGCGCCAACCTCTCCGGAGGACAAAGGCAGCGGCTGTGCATCGCGCGCGCCGTCGTCGGCGATCCGCCCATCCTCATCTTCGACGAAGCGACCAGCGCTTTGGACACCGACAGTGAACAAAAGGTCCAGCAGGCCATCGATGAGGCCACCCAAAACCGGACGGTGGTCATGATCGCCCATCGCCTGTCCACGGTGCTCAAGGCCGATAAAATCGTAGTTTTGGAGCACGGAAAGATCGTGGGAATGGGCACGCACGAGGAACTGCTCCAAACCTGCCCCCGCTACCAGCACCTCTACCAGATCCAGTTCCAGCAAGGATTGTAACCATGAAGATCAGCGGCTTTTCCTTCGTCCGCAATGGAGTGAAACTTTATTATCCCATCGTGGAGGCGATACGTTCCATCCTGCCGATTTGCGACGAATTTGTGGTCGCAGTGGGACGGGGCGATCCCGATGACACCACCCGCGCGCAAATCTCCGCCATCGGCGATCCCAAGCTGCGGATCATCGACACGGAGTGGGAGGAAAAGTACTACCGCAAAGGGATTATCAATTCGCTGCAGACGGACATAGCGATGCAAGCCTGCAGCGGTGACTGGCTCTTTTACGTGCAAGCCGACGAAGTGGTGCACGAAGACGACCTGCCCAAAATAGTCCAGCGTTGCGAGGAATTGCAGAACAGGCCGGAAGTGGAGGGGTTGCTGTTTCGGTATCAGCATTTCTGGGGTGATTACGATCACTATCAGCCCGGTCATGGCTGGTATCCCTATGAGGTCAGGATCGTGCGCAACTTGCCTTCCATCCATTCCTACCAGAGCGCGCAATCCTTCCGCTGGTTCGAGTTCTACGACAATCCCCGCCAGGAAACCGGGACCCGGAAGCTCAACGTGGCGGCGGTCGACGCCCGGATCTTCCATTACGGGTGGGTGCGTCCCCCGCATTTGATGCAGAACAAGAACCGCGCCTTGAACACCGTCCATTGGGGCAAAGCCCGGGCTTCCGAGTATTACGAGCAAGCGCCGCGGTTGTTTGATTACGGCCCCATGGACAAAGTCGCCCTCTACAAAGGAACGCATCCAGCGGTCATGCGTGAAATGATCGCCGCCCTGAACTGGCGTGAGCATCTGAAAGCCAGCGGTAAACCGGACAAGACCCGCGAACCTCACAAACACGAACGCTTACGGGTGCGCTGGCTCAGCTGGATCGAAAAGCATTTGAACGGCGGACGCCAGATCGGGACCTTTCACAATTACAAACTGCTCAGACGCCTTTGAATGCTACTCTGACTCCCCTTTCCGCCGTCTTGATCGTCAAGAATGAAAGCGCTGTCATCGACCGCTGCCTGGATTCACTGGACTGGGTGGACGAGATAGTGGTCCTGGACACCGGTTCCACCGACGCGACCCTCGAACTCTGCGCTAAACGGGGCTGCCGAACCTATTCCCTGGAAAAATGGGAGGGCTTCGGCAAGGCCAAACAAGAGGCGGTAAACCTGGCCACGCACGACTGGATCCTGTCCATTGATGCCGATGAAGCGCTTGGTAAGTGGATGGACGTGGAGATCAAAAATCTTCGGTTATATGGCTTTGATGGCTGCGCCTGGCGTTTACCGCGCCGTTCCAGGTATCTGGGCAAGGTCATCCGTTACTGCGGTTGGCAAAACGACGCCCCCCTGCGCATTTTTAACCGCAAGCAAGGACAGTTCAATGCCAATCTGGTTCACGAGGGCATCCAGACATCGCAACGTATAAATTCATGTTTGACCTGGCTGGAGCATTATTCTTATCCAACGCGGGAAGGGCATTTCGCCAAGATGCGCTTTTATGGAGAGCTGAGCGCCAGGCAGAAAAAGGAAGCTGGGAAACGCTCCAATCCTGTTGAAGCAGTCATTCAGGCGGCCCTGAAATTCCTCAAGATGTACATTTTTAAACTGGGTTTCCTGGATGGCAGGATAGGCTTTCAATTATGCCGCAATTCCGCTTGGGGAGTGTGGTACAAGTATCACCAGCTATGGAAATTGGGCAGATAAAAGTATTGCACCTGGATACCGGATCGCAGCTGCGGGGCGGTCAGCAACAGGCTTTGCGCCTGCATCAGGGCTTGCTTGAGCGGGGCATTGAGAGCGGTTTCGTGTGCCTGCCGGATACTCAACTACAGGACTTTCTGACCCAGCACAAACTGCCTCATCACGCCATATCGTGGCGCGGAGAAGTTGATCTGCAGGCAGCCTTGAAGCTGGCTACATATGCGCATCACAACGGTTTTACGATTCTTCATGCCCATACCAGCCACGCGCACAGTTGGGCTCTGTTGGCGAAGCTGCTGCGTACCGGGCTGAAACTGGTGGTCACGCGCCGCGTGGCTTTCGAACCGGGCGCTAATCCCTTGTCCCGCCTAAAATACCGGATTCGCGCCCTCGACAGTATAATTGCGGTTTCGCAGGACATCCGCCAGGTTTTGCTGCGGGCCGGGGTCCCTGATTCCAGGATCAGGGTGATCCATAGCGGGATCGACACTGTCTGGTACACGTCCCTTCAGGCGGATCCTGCTTTTCGGACGCGTTGGCAGTTACCAGCGGATGCGATTCTGGTTGGCACTGCCGCGGCGTTCACCAAAGAAAAGGACTATCCCAACTTCCTGAGAGCCGCTGCGCTGGCTCTTCAAAAGGCGCCCCAGCTCTACTTCATGGCTGTGGGTGAGGGTCCCCAACTTGCGCGGATTAAGGAACTGGCCGGGCAAATGGGATTGGGGCAGAGACTGGTCTTTGCAGGTTTTCAGAGTGACCTGCGGCAGTTTTACTCAGCGTGGGATATCTTCGTGCTGGCCTCCAAACGGGAAGGGCTGAACAACGCGGTGATGGAGGCCATGTCGGCAGGCCTGCCAGTGATCGCGACCTTGGTAGGCGGAATGCCGGAACTGATCCAAACCGGCGTGGACGGACTTCTGGTCCCTCCCTACAACTCTGAAGCGATGGCGGAAGCGATCGTCAGCCTGGCCGGCGATCCCTCTTTGCGCAAGGAGTTAGGGGTTTCGGCCTCCGTCAAAGCAGGGAACTTCGACCAGAGACTGATGGTGGAGCGCAACCTGGACCTCTACAGGGAACTATGAACGCGCCGAAACGTATCTTCCTGATCCAGACTGCCTTCATAGGCGACGCGGTGCTCAGCACTCCGCTTCCGAGGGCAGTGAAAGTATTGTATCCTGAGGCCGAACTTGACCTGGTGCTCACACCGCAAACTGAGATCATCTATCGCCGCAATCCCGATATCAGTAAGATCTATGTTTTCCAAAAAAGCAGCGGCTGGTGGCGGAAACTGAGGTCTTTGGCTGGAATGATCCGCGCGCTGCGAGAGCGCAGGTACGATGTGGCATTATCGGTGCATGTGTCCTTCACCTCATCGCTGATTATGCTGCTGAGCGGGGCGCCAATCAGGATCGGCTATCCCCGGCAGAAATTTGCGACTGCCCGGGTTTCCCTGCCTTCCGGCTATCCCATGCACAAGCGTAGTCTGCTGTTACTGGGGCCTCTGACAGACCGTGTTTTTGACCTGAGCACCCGATTGTATATACCCCCAGAATCAGCAGCAAGCATCGAAGCCTTTCTAAAGCAAGAAAGTTTAAACCCGGAAAAGCTTGTAGCCCTTGCTCCGGGCTCGATTTGGGCCACCAAACGCTGGCCTCGGGAATTTTTCGCGGAGCTGATCCGCGGCCTGCACAACGCTGGCTGGCAATGCGTGGTTCTTGGCGGAAATTCAGATAACGACCTCTGCGCTGGTATCCTGAAAGCTGCCCAGACGCCGGCAATCAACGCCGCTGGCCGCTTCGACCTCATCACTTCAGCCGAATTGATCCGCCGCTGCCGTTTGCTGATCTGCAACGACAGCGGCCCCCTGCATATCGCCAACGCGGTGCAAACGCCCGTTCTGGCAATCATGGGCCCCACCCGCACACCTGGATTTCTGCCCTACCGAGAGCACGACCGCATGGTTGAAATCGACCTCTATTGCCGTCCCTGCGGCAAACACGGACACCAGAAATGCCCGGAAGGCCATTGGCGCTGCATGCGCGAGATCCTGCCCGAACGCGTTCTCCAACAAGCACTGGAGATGCTGAGATGAAACTGATCCTGGTCACCGCTTCAGGCCAGTTCTTTGGCCAGGCCCGCAAACCCTGGGTCTCCATCGATACCGCCAAACTCATCCGGAACCTGCAGGAACGGGGCTTTGAAGTCGAACTGCTGGAGTTTCACCAGTTGGCGGCGCAAGCCCATACACTCAGGAACGAAGTGATATTTTACACTTACAGCCAGTTGGACTACCTGCGCGGTTACATCAAGGACATCATGCTCGTAGTCAGCCGTGCCAACCGCATCATTCCTTCGCTGGAACTGCTTTTGTGCCACGAGAACAAGGGCTTTGCCGAACTGTACAAAAGGAGCCTGGGCTTGAGCGAACCCCAGGCCTGGTATCTCAGCCACAGCAGGGAACTCGCTGGCTTGCAGATCCATTATCCAGTGGTGCTGAAAACCACTTCAGGAACCAATGCGAAGGGCGTGTTTCTCTGTGAAGATGAGAGCGAACTGCGGAAGCGCCTTAAAACCCTGGCCAAACCGGTTTCGCTGGCGGCGCGCCTGGACAGCCAGCGCCGCCGGTATCTGCGCCCGGGCAGAAAGTACCAGGGTTATCCGGATTTCAATCCCGTCAAAGACGCCGACCAATGGCTGGAATACATGCGGCCGGGCAGCTGTTTCGTGCTCCAGGAGTTCATTCCCGGCCTGGACTGCGATTACCGCGTGATCGCAGTACAGGAAAGGTTTTACGTAATGAAACGTCTCACTTTGCGCGGGGATTTCCGGGCCAGCGGAACCAAGCATTTCGTGTTCGAATTCACTGTGCCCGAGGGGCTGCTGGATTTCGCCGCGGATGTTTACCACCGTTTCGATACGCCATACCTATCGATGGACATCGGGCACAAGGAAGGGCGCAACCATCTCTTTGAGTATCAGGCCCTGCATTTCGGCACAGCCGCGATCGTGCGCTCCACAGGTTATTACCAGCGCGTGGTTGCCAACTGGGAGTTTGTGGAAACTGGATCCGGCCTGGAGGAAACCCTGGCCTACGGCTTGGCCGCGTATCTGGGAAAACAGGCCTGAGCATGGTTCTCAGCGGCGCGCTGCTCAAACTCCCATACACGCTGCTCTGGCATTTGGCGCAGCTTCTGTGCAAGACTGACAAACTGGTGTTCTATTGCCCGGAAATGCTGGATTACACTAATCTGAGCCGCCTGATCGGATTCTCCGCGCAGCGTGTTGTCGTCACCCAAGACCGCATCCTGATCGAGCAACTGAAAGTGGAAGGATCCTGCAAAGTCAAGCGTCTGCCTCTCTTTCCGCGCAGCGTGGTCATGTGCCGGCACGCCACCCACAAGTTCCCTTGTAATAAGATCGTCAAGATCGGCCTGCGCCACGGTGCTTATCACTTCAAGCGGATGACCAAAGCGGACAACTACAACCAGTTTGACCTCTATCTATTCAGCAGCCAGGCCGATCTCAAGGCCGCCCAGGACATCGGTGTGCGCGTTGGCAAGGCGGTCGGATTTCCCCGTCTGGATCAGGCATTCCGCAACGAGCACTTTGTTGCCGGAGCCAGGGATCTGGCCAGAAACCTGGGACACGATCCCGCCAAGCCGACCCTGTTGTTCACGGCGACCTGGGATAAAAGCGGGATGTCAGCAGTCAATTTGTGGTACCAGCGCCTGGATGAATTGCTTCCTGCTTACAATGTCATGGTCACCCTGCATCCCTGGATTTCAGAACGTTTCAGACGCGACATCGAGGCGAACGGACAGGCGCGGATCCTGTCACCGCTGAATTATCTGGAAGGGATCTGGATGGCGGATGTGGTGATAGGCGACACCAGTTCCGCGCTCGCCGATTGTTGCGCCCTGGACAAACCGATTATACGCTTCAAAACCCCGCAAGCCAGGCGCAGCCTGGATGAGATCGAACAGCTGCTCAGCCGGATCAGCCTCAGTATATCCAGTTTTGAGGAATTGCCAGCCGCGATCCAACGCTTGCTGGCCGAACCGGAGCTGTTCAGGGAGGCCAGACAGCAGGCGAACGCAATCATGTTCGATGTTTTGAACGGCAAAGCCACCGAACGTGCCTGGCAGGAAATTAGCTCATTGCTGAAGGAAAAGGGGATATGGGACTCATCGACGGACACTGCCACCTCGCCAATCTGAACGCTCTTTTACCCGTGGAACCCCTGCTGGAAGAGGCTTCACAAAGCGGGATCACAGGCTGGCTATCCTCCGCCCTGCACAAAAGCGAAGTGCGGTGGTATCGGCAGCGCCTAAACCCGCAAATAAAGTTCAGCGCCGGTATCCATCCCAATTTTGACACTTGCGACCTGGAACTGGAGGATATCGCCAAACTCTGCGCCGATAAAGAGATCTGGGCAGTGGGTGAGATCGGCCTCGACCGCAACAATCCGGATCTGGAGTGGCAGAAACGCACGCTCCTCGCCCAATTGGAACTTGCCGCACAATACAATTTGCCCGTGGTCCTGCACCTGATCGGATTCCAACAGCAGGCCTACGAAATCCTACGCGCCTTTCCCCTCCGGTATTTGGTCCACAGTTACGCCGGAAGCCTGGATGGCTACCGCTTGCTTTGCCGCCTGGACAGCGTCTTCACCATCAGCGAACGCATCCTCCGGCCCGACAAACTGGCGCTGCTCCAGGAGATCGTGGCGCGCGGAGCCTTTCTTTTCGAGACGGACATCACGCAGTATTACGTCCTGGAAAATGAGTCCAATCCTCTGCTGCGGCTGCTTGCTGTGCATAACATCACAGCAGAATTGACTGGCCTGGAAAGAGACCAACTGCTGGAGCTGCAAACTGCCGCGTACCATGAATTGACGGGGGGTTCCGGATGAGCGGAACGGAGTTTTGCCGGACGGAATTGCTGCTGGGAGCGGAAGCAATGCAAGCCCTGGCCCGGGCTCACGTCTGCGTGATCGGGCTGGGCGGCGTGGGTTCCTACGCGGCCGAAGCTCTGGCCCGGGCAGGGATCGGGCGTTTCACCCTGATCGATTTCGACACCGTGGGGGAGACCAATCTGAACCGTCAGATCATCGCTCTGCGCGAAACTATAGGCCAACCCAAGGTCGAAATGATGCGCCAGCGCATCCTGGCCATCAATCCCCAGGCGGAAGTCTCCACCCACCAAGTCTTTCTGGACCAGGAGAACCGGGCTGAACTGCTGGCCGGAAAGGATTTCTACCTTGACGCCATCGACAGCCTGGGTCCCAAGATCGGACTGCTGGAATATGCCGTGAAGCAAGGCCTGAAAATAGTTTCGGTAATGGGCGCCGGCAACCGGCTCGATCCCGCGCAGATCCATCTGGCTCCGCTGAATAAGAGTTACAACTGCCCTTTGGCGCGCCGCGTCCGCAAATTCCTGGGCAGAAGAGGGATCAAGGCCGTTTTCCCCTGCGTTTATTCCTCCGAACTGCCCCTCAAACCCGAAGAGGACATCGATACCCCCGATGAACTCATCATCCAGCGCGGCAGACAGCGTCAGACCATCGGCTCCATCAGCTACATGCCCGCGATCATGGGCATGACCGCCGCGTCCTGGATCATCCGCCAGATCGTGGCCATCAATAAGTCAGAATGAACCCCGTGTAAGCGCCGTTGGCGTCGAATCCGGGATTGCGTCCGTCTCCGGCGATCCATCCGGCGTTGGAGATGTGGGCATGGCGGAACCCCGCCTGCCACCACATTCCGGGCTCGATCCGATAGAGCAAACCCGCTCCGAAGGAGGACATGAAGTTGATCTTGGTCCCTCCGGCGGGAAAATCCTTGCCTGTGTACACCACTCCCACGGCGATGTCGTAATAGGGCTTCCAGTTTTGCGAACGCAGGGGCAGGATCCGGAAACCCAGATCCATGGCGCCGCCCCAAGTCTCCAGTTCCTGGTCCTGCATGTTCAAAAGCCATCCCCGGGCATTGCCAAGCAGCCAGGGACGCAGCATTTTTCCCCTGCTCAGGCTGAGGCCGAAAAGGTCAGCTTCCGACCTTCCGCTGCCAGCCAGAAACATCGGCTCGTAACCCGTGAAAACATCGCTCTGGCCAAGTTCTTCGCCCCGGCTGAGGGAATCCGGATGGGAAAGCAGCAGCGCGGAACCCAGCCCCACGCCGTGCGCCAGGATGATGCCAAACACCCGCAGGGGCACCTTCTCCTCGATAAATCTGCCGGGCTCAGCAGTTCTGGCCTGCAGCGCGCCGCAACTGATGAATGCCAAGATGCAGCCGCAGCGCAGCAACAATTTCCATACTTGCATATTATCAATTTTCCTTGTGTACTAGGTTTATGCTGGAGGACTTTACTGAAGTCTGGGACACCAATCATGTGTTCGGGTAGAATGTCAAATGAAATCTGGTTTCCGGGATGTGATCCCTGGGTGGTTGCCATTATTCTGAGCAACAAGCGTTTACTGAATTCGTAAGCACGCCGTTCCCGCGGCTTGGCCTTAATCAAGTCTTAATCAAGCCTCAATCAAGTGTCTATTATTGACGCTTGATTGAGGCTTGATTAAGACTTGATTGACTGCAATCCCCGGGAATCGAAACGGAATTCGGACTTATCTAGATTACTTCAGCAGCAGCAATTTCTGCCGGCTGGAGCCTGTGGGCCAGACCAGCCGGGCCAGATAGATCCCGCAGGCCAACTTGTCTCCACGATCGTTCCTGCCATCCCAAATCCAGGCTACATCCCGGTCGGCTGCGGAATCCAGGATTGTGCTGCGCACCAGTTGGCCGCGCTGATTGAAAATCTTGAGCTCGTATACTCCAGTGACGGGAGCTTGGAAAGCCAGAGTGGTTGCGGTTTGGAAGGGGTTGGGATGATTGGAAAGGATGGGATTGGGTACCTGTTCAGTGCTGGGATCGGAGTTGGGCACAATCTGGCCGTTGAAGGTGATAATGCCGTTGTAATACATGCTCAGCCATTTGGTGCCGTCCGGACCGATGGCCATGTTCGTCCTGCCGCAATGAGTGAGAGCGTGGCCAGCTGTATCGGTGGAGCGCAGTTCCCCATTCGCCCAATGGTAGAGCGGGCCGTTGTTGCACGAAATCCAGACGCTATGGTCGGCATCCACCGCCAGATCGCTGATGCTGTATGGCGGATCGCCAAAGGCGGAAAAGTCCTGCAACTGGAAGTCGTTGACAAAGAGCCGGGCGACCTGTCCGATGTTGTTGGCGATCCACAGATAGTCGCCATCCCTGGCTAAAGCGGTGAAATTGCAGGAGGTGAATGGATAGGGAGTTGTGATCAAGTCCACGTCATTCCCCAGCCAACGCACTAATCCAGCTGCGGTGGCGATCCATTTGCGGTTATACATGTCCACCGCGATATCCTGGATGTAGGGGCTCGGGAGCAGGTTGTTGTCCACGCTCAGATACACGTGCCCGGTCTGGTTGGTGATGTCCCAAGTGTAGATCAGGTCGTTATCCACCACGTGGAGCATGTTATCCGGACCGCGCACCATCATTTTGGGATTCCAGAGGCCGGACGCTTCACAGTCGTAGGCGGTCCAGGATTCGCCCACCACGCGGGTCAAATGGCCAATGGTGCCGATCCAGACTCCGCCTGTGGGATCGGCGTAGATGCTGCGGATGGCGTTGCTGCTCAGAGGCGAGTTTTGCGTATGGAACTGCGTCCAGGCCTGGCCATCCCAGCGAAAGACGCCCTGGTCGATGTTGCCCGGCACCCAGAGATTGCCGGCCAAATCGACGGCGAAGGTTTCAAAAGTCTCCAGATCGGCAATTGGGTTGAGGGCGGAGCTGTGGTCGCTCCAGAGGTTGTCCTGAAAGCGGATGTAACCCAGTTCTGTGTTCGATTGCTGCAGGACGCCGAATGTAAGCGTGTTTTGATGGATCGAGAGTATCCGATCCGGAATGTGGTCGATCCCGCTGACGTTGTAGAGCGTGGGATTAGTCAAGCTTGGCGGGACCATCGCCAGTTGCGTGTGTGAGAGCAGCCACAGGGAGTCATTGGCGCTGATGGCCATGTCACGGAGTTCGAAACTTGCTCCCACCAGATCAGAGATTGGAACTACTGACCAGACTCCGTCGTCAAGAAGCCTCAGTACGGAACTTGAGCCATAATGGTACTCCAGTAACCAGACCCTCCCGGTGGAGTCCACTTCCACATTGGTCAATGAGGTATAGGGGGACGTGGGAATATAGGGAGGACCATTGATAAGATCATAAGTGACCACCTCGCCGCCGATCACTGAAGTCAGATAGGCATAAGTGTAAGAGATCCAGCCTTGGCCAGGTATATAGTCTTCAAAATAGTGATAGGATAACACCCAGATCTCGCCATTTGGTCCAGCGGCCAGATCACAAATGATACTCGAAGGCAGGGCGGAATTCGCTGGAGTGTATTGGATCCAGTTGACGCCGTCGTATTTAAGCAGGGCGATGTTGCTGTTATGCCAGGCGCTTATCCAAAGCTGGTTGTTGCTGTCCACGCAAAGTTTT
>DAHVPC010000029.1:0-18841 GCA_027318475.1 Candidatus Cloacimonadota bacterium
GGTTAGGGGCAAACATTACTGTGTTTTATGCACCCCACCCCTCCCTGTAGAACCTGCCCTTCGGTAGTTCTAAAGGGAGGGGGTGGGGGATTCCTGAACATCAGTGCCGCTATCTCATGACCCGGGGTTCCTTTTCACCCCAACGGCCGACAAGTTGTCCGTCGGGGACCCCGTGTGCTACACCCCGGGCTATGTTGTGCCGCACCCTCCGGGGCTTACCCACTCGGTTTGAAAGAGAACAATAGTAATAAGAGAGCAATAATAATATCATTTATCAAGCAATCCCCCGCGGGTAGGCGTCAATCACTTCTTAATCAAGCCTTAATCAAATCTCTATTATTGACGCTTGATTGAGGCTTGATAGACACTTGATTAAGGCTAACCCCCAAGGGCCAGGCGGGGAATTGCTTGATAAATGATATTATTATGGCTCTATTTCAAACCAAGAGGGCTGGTATTCGGAGCATGACAGGTTGGGGTGGCAGCGTTCCTGCCTGCGAACAGGAACGAGTCCTCTGGCTGATCAAGAGCCCGCGCCAGTGTTTGCAGGACAATGCTTGACAAAAAATGCCCCCAGCCATCCAATGCTTCGGGAGGAGATTAGAATAAGAGGTGGCCGTGATGGCAAACAGTTTCCACCGCTGGATCGTTCTTGCAGCATGTCTTGGAACGTTCGCGCTGGCGTATGCCCAATTTGGAGGCGGAACCGGCACTCCGGAGGACCCCTACCTCATCCTGACAGCCAATCAGTTGGACAGCCTGCGCTACTATCCGCAGGACTGTTTCCGGCAAATTGCAGACATCGACCTGAACCAGTATCCCTATAATACCGGCAATGGCTGGGTTCCGTTATGCTCCATCACAGATCCTTTCACCGGCGTGTATGACGGCAATGGGCTGCGCATTCTGAACCTGCAGATCAGCGGCGGCCAGAATATCAAGGGGCTGTTCCTCAAATTGCAGGACGCTGAGGTGCGCAATTTGGAATTGGAAGGTGTCCAGATCGAGGACGGTAGCACACTGGGCGTTGTTTCCGGAGTTGCCGAAGGCAGCCTGATCACGGGTTGCAGGGTGAGCGGCTCGTTATCCGGCTATGACATTTTGGGTGGCATCGCAGGAGACGTTTCTGATTGCGAGATCAGCGCTTGCGAAGTGGATCTATACCTTTTGGGACATGAGGCTGGAGGCGGGATCGCGGGTTGGGTGGTCAGTTCGCAGATCACCGGCTGCACGGTGCATTTCAGTTACGCCTATATGTATGCTGGGTTTGGGGGTATTGTGGGCTACGCTTTTAGCTATACCGATATCGAAAATTGCCAGGTATCAGGAGAGATGCGGGGCGGCGGGCCACATGGCGGAATCGTCGGTGAGATGGAATATGGCTCGGTCATAAACTGCCGCAGTTCGCATGGCTTCCTGCAGGCCGGAGGACCTGTGGGCGGGATCATTGGAAGAGCCTATGTCGCGGTGGACATTTTGGATTGCCGCAGTTCGCTATTTGTGCGTGGCAGCGGGCCTGTGGGCGGAATCGTCGGCAGCGTGGAAAATGGCTCCTTCCTGCAAAGATGCTCCGCGAGTGGAAACGTGGAAGGCACCTGGACCACAGGCGGTTTCGCAGGATCCGTGGCGTATGGCCACATTGTCGATTGCTTCAGCCGGGGCAACATATCCGGGCATCAAAGTACCGGAGGATTCGCGGGCAGCATCGGCCAGCCGCAAAGCACGCTGCAAAACTGCTATTCCACAGGGGCTGTGACTGCAACGGGGTTATACCTAGGCGGTTTCGCGGGATCCAGCGGAAGTTCCTCTGTCTTCGGCTGCTATTGGGACGTGGAGGCCTCCGGCTGCACGGATTCGCCGGTTGGAATGGGCAGGACTACAGCGCAGATGACTTGGCCCTACGGCGCGGATACTTACGAGGGCTGGAATTTTAGCAGCGTCTGGGAGCACGATCCGCAGTTCCTGCAAGGCGGATATCCCATCCTGCGGAGTAACAACGTGGAAGATGCCGATCCATCTGCGCCGCCAGCCACATCTACATTCCTGCATGTAGCGCCCAATCCTTTCAGGACAGGCACGCGCATCAGTTTTAGTCTGCCGGAAAGGACAATGGCGAGCCTAGAAATATTCGATATCCGGGGCAGGAAGATCATTGCGTTGCAGTCGGGATTATGGACTAGAGGGACGTATGGCCTGGCCTGGGATGGCAGGGATGGCGACGGACAGATTATGCCGGCGGGGATATATATCCTGAGACTCTGCGTGGGCAAGACCATCACGGTCCGCAAACTCACTCTGATCAAGTGATGCCAGTACATAGTATGTAGAGCAGCATGCCAATGCTGCTGAACCGTCGATCACAGCAGCTTGGCATGCTGCTCTACGCTCAGAATTCCAGCAGGAAGGTCACTGGGCCGGCATTGACCAAACAAACCTGCATGTCGGCGGCGAAGATGCCGGTCTGGACTGGAACTGGGCCTTCACGCAGCAGGCGGACGAATTCGCCGTAGAGTTGTTCCGCCAGTTGAGGTGGCGCAGCCGGCGTAAAATCCGGCCTTCTGCCCCGGCTGCAATCCGCGTAGAGCGTGAATTGCGAGACCACAAGCAGGCTGCCGTGCACGTCCTCCACATTCAGATTGAGTTTCCCCTCAGCATCGCCAAAGACGCGCATGGACAGAACTTTTTTGACTGCCGCAGGCAAAATCGCGGAACAGTCCTCGCGTCCGAAACCCGCGAAGAGCAACAGGCCTGATCCGATCGAGCCGACAACGCGGCCATCCACTTCAACTCCGGCGGAGCTGACCCTCTGGACCAGGACGCGCATCAGTCGATACGGAAACGGTGGACTTCCCAGCAGCCGGCGTCGTCCAACCAGACGGAGCCTGAACTGAAGGGAGGGATGATGATCTGGACGCGGCCGAAACTGACGCCCGGCTTGTTGAATCCAGCGGAGATGGACTGCTTGTTCCAGTCTTTGCCGGTCTTCAGTTTGGATTTGTCTTTGCTGAAAATGCCGCCGCTCTGGCTGAAAGTGACGAAGCGCAGAGTAATGGAGGGACCCTTCGCTTCCGTGCATTTAGCGCTCAGACGCGTGTAATAACCGCCGTAACGGCTCACCTTGAAAGCGTCCGAAAGCAGGGTCACCGTGTTGTCCGAGGCGTCGATGCGCAGGGATGAGCTGCCTTGCAGGGCTTCCTTGCCGTCGATAACCACGGTGGCGGGTTCCGGATCTTTGCCGTCGGACTGCACAGTCCAACCCAGAAGCGCTTCGCCGGGATCCAGCGAATAAGCGTTGAACCCTGGATTGGAAAGGAGGTTGGGCACGCCTTCAGTATCTTTGTCCTGATAGGCCAGGCTGGAGTGGACAAAGCAGGAGGCGCTGAAGATCAGGGTCAGGAGAAGCAAAAAAGTAAAGACATAACGTAGTCTCATATCATGAAACCTCTTTCGTTGATGTATTTGAGGACCACGCCCACGGCCAGGGCGTTGATCAACAGGTTCGATCCGCCGTAGCTGATGAAGGGCAGGGGGATGCCCGTAGCCGGCACCAGGCCGATATTCATGCCGATATTGATGAAAGTCTGAAACATCAGGTAGGCCAGGATGCCCGCCGAAGCGATCTTGCGTTCCTTGATCTTCAATTCGCCCTGGTCGTGGATGAGGCGCAGGAAGAAGAGCGTGAACACAAAAAGCAGCAGCAGGCTGCCCAGAAAACCAAACTCCTCGCCGATGACGCTGAAGATGAAGTCCGTGTGGCGTTCGGGCAGGAAGTTCATGTTCTTTTGCGTGCCTTGCAGCCAGCCTTTGCCGATCACCGCTCCGCTGCCAACGGCGATCTTGGCCTGAATGATCTGGTAGCCGGCTCCAAGAGGGTCGCGCAGGGGGTCGATGAAGGAAAGCACGCGGTCTTGCTGGTAGTTTTTGAGGCTGTTCCAGAAGACCGGCATGATCAGGGCCAGGAAGATATTGATGCTGGCGGTGATGGAAATGGCGATCCAGGACAGCCGCGCCCGGAGCAGCAAATAGACCAGCCCGAGGATCCAGACCACAATTGCCACCCACCACAACGACGACACGATGCTGACCACCGGGCTCACCATCAGGAGTATGTAGATCAGCGGTACTTCCGCTGCCACCAGCATGGCCAGCAGGCTGAACATGAAGACCAGGGTGGTGCCGAAATCCGGCTCGATGAAGATCAGCAACACAGGCAGCAGGGTGATGCCGGCTCCGTAGAGAATCTGGCGGACTTCGCTCAAATGCTGTTTGGAGATCACTTTCGCCACCAGCAGGATGGTGAGGATCTTGGCGCTTTCCGAGGGTTGGAAATTGAAGCCGGGAAAACTGAACCAGCGATGGGAGCCGTTGACCGCCGGCGTGAACAGGACCAGGATGAGCAGCAGGATGTTGAGGGCGAAGGCGGGCAGGATGAGGAGATCGAAGATGGGCATGGGCAGCCGGAGCAGCAGCAGGATCGTGCCGATGGCCAGCGCGGAAAAGATGATCTGCTTCCACCAGTTGTTTTGCGTGGCGGTGAAATCGCCGATCGAGGTGGTGGTGGCGGTGAAGATCGCCACGCAGCCCATGACGATCAAAGCCAGCAGATAGGCGGCCAGGACGAAATCGAACTTGCGGCGGCTGATCATTGGGGCGCTTCTTCCGGGGGTGTTTCCGCGGGCAACACTTCCGGCGGGACCTCAGGCGGGGTTTGCTCTGCAGGCGGAGCGTCCTCTTCCGTCCTGAATTGGGGCGGGATCGGCGCCGGGGTCTTGATCCGCTTCAGATTGCCGATGTAGTAGTTGAAGATCTTGTTGGCGACCGGAGCGCAGACTCCTCCTCCGCCGCCAGCGTTTTCCATGAAGACCGTGACCACGATCTCCGGCTTGTCCGTTACAATGTAGCCGGTGAACCAGGCGTGGGTCATCTTGCCCATGTAGTTTTCCGCCGAACCTGTTTTACCATAGGTGGTGGTGCCGGGCACGTTGATGGCGCGGGCGGTTCCTCCGGGGGCATTGGTGACCGCCCACAGGGCGTCGTGGATGATCTGCAGCGTGCTGGCTTTCCAGGGCAGCCGGTGCTTGTGCAGGGGCTGGACTTGTTCCCGGGTGATCCGGCTGCGTCCGATTGTACTTACCAATAGGTGCGGCTGGATCCACAGCCCGTCTCTGGCGACAGCCGCGAAGAAAGTGTTGATCTGCAGCGGAGTGGTAAGCACTTCGCCCTGCCCGATGGCCAGATTCGCCTTGTAACCGTTCAAGCCGCCGCGGATTTTGCGTTGGTCGCGGTAATAGGCGGTGTTGGGGTAAAATCCGTCGCGTTCGTTCGGCAGGTCGATTCCGGTCTTGTCCACCACTCCGCAGGCTCTGGCATGGGCGTAAACGGCGTCCAGATCCATGCGGTTGATCAGGTCGTAAAAGAATACGTCGCAGGAAACGCGATGCGCGTCCACAATGCTGAGCGAGCCATGCCCCCGTGAGGTCCAGCACTTGAAGAAGCGGTTGCCGATGCGCATTCCGCCCACACAAGAAGCCAGATGCGTGTTGCGGTCGATGACCCCGGTTTCCAGACCCTTGGATCCGGTGACGGGCTTGAACACCGATCCCGGCGGATAGCTGGCATGGATGATCCTGTCCATGAGGGGCCTGTTCGGCGAGTTCAATTCCGCCCAAACTTCCGGGCTGATGCTATGCATGAAGACGTTGGGGTCGTAATCCGGTTTGCTCAGATAGGCCAGGATCCCGCCGGTTTTAACGTCGGTGACTATGATGCAGCCTTTGCGTCCCGCGGGAAAAACGTCGTTGGCGTAGGATTGCAGGTCGTTGTCGATGCTGAGGACGAGGCTGAGTCCGTTCTGAGGCGGCACGGAGATGTTTTCGCGGAAGAATTCCAAACTCTTGCCGCTCGCGTCCACCTGGATGATCTCCTTGCCGTCCGTGCCGCGCAGCAAGACCTCATAATAGCGTTCCAGCCCGGTCTTGCCCAGATAGGCGTTCAGGGAATAGTCCTCGTCCTTGTAGAGCAGGTATTCCTTTTCGTCGATGCGGCCCACGTAGCCGGTGAAATGGTTGGGATAGCCGTAGCTGCGGGTAGTTCCGTTATGGAAAGTGAGTTCCGGAAATTCATCCAGGCGCTCGGAGAGGGTCAGGACCTTCTCGTAGGGGATGTTATCCGCCAGAAGGATCTCTTCGTAGGTTTTGAACCTCTGGGCGACCACCAGTTTACGCAGATCCTCGGGCTTGATCGCGAAATTGGCAGAAAGGAACTTGCCCAGGGCTGGCAAGTTGGCGATCTTGCCGCTTGTGAGGTAAAGGTTGTGGGAGGGGATGTTGGTGACGATGGGGCGGAACTTGCTGTCGAAGATCTCGCCCCGCGTGGCCACTACGCGGCGGATCCTGACGAAGTTGCTTTCCGCGATCTTTTTGTAGTAGCCTCCCCGCACCACTTGCAGGCGGAACAAAGCCCCCACCAGGGTCAGGATCAAGACGCCCAGGCAAATCCGGAAAACCAGGGAGGGGATGCTTCTATTCATGGCGCACGGTCAGCTGCAGCCGGGAAAGGAACTGCAGGGTCCAAAAAACGATGAAACTGACCGCCAGGTCGTAGACGAAAGCGATCCCGGTAAGGCTGAGCAGATGGCGGTCGAAGCCGTACACAGCGCCCAGGACAAGGAATTCGCCCAGATGGAAGATGAGGTTGGCCAGCAGCAGCGTGAGCATCCTAGCCAATACGCTGGAAGCCTCGAAAGGCCGGCGAAAGAGGTCCGTGGCCAGCGCCATGAGCGTAAAGACCAGGGCGTGCGCTCCGAAGGATTCCGGCAGCGTGGTGTCGTAGAGCAGGCCGATCAGGAATCCGATGATCAGCACGGGCTTGAGATCGCGGGTCCACACCAGATAGACCAGCCAGGGGATGAGGATGTTCGGGATCACGCTGAAAGCCTCGAACACAGGCATGGCGAGCAACTGGACGTAGAGGTAGACCAGGCCGAGGATGAACGCCCAGATGGTGTGGAAACGCATGTCAATCCAGCTTGCGGACAATGCACAGGGGCGTCAGTTCGTCGTCCTGTCCCTGCGGATTATCCTTCATCACTTGTTCCAGAAAGTGTTTGGAGACGCCTTTGCTTGCGCCGATCATCCAGCAGCCGCCGATGTCATTGATGTCCATCACGGCGATGGGATAGCCAAATTCGTCGGAGAGTTCCTGCGCCACTTTTTCCGGATGCAGGGGGCCCTTGATCACGGTGTGGGTGTAAGGTTCCACGGGCGAGGTTTCCGCAGCGTCGATCAGCGCGGCCTGCTTTCCAGCCAGACGGTAGAAATCCCCGCTGCGTCCCAAGGCTTTGGTGAATCCTCCGACCACGGCTGCAAAAGCGATACGGAAGGCGCCGCATTCGTCGATGGCGCATTGCATGCTGGCGGGCGAACCCAAGCCTGTGCCATAGGGCACGCGCATCACATGGTTGGAAAGGAAGCGGGCCAATCGGCTGGGCTTGATCTGATCGACCGGGATGGCCCGGCCTTGCGTGATTGCCAGCGGGCTTTCGCTGAGGGTGAGGATGTCGCCTTCTTTCAGCAGCGGCAGGGCGTATTGGCGGATGATGTCGGCCATGTTGTCTTCCGACGAGAGGATCTTGGTGGCCACGGGGATGCGTTCCACGCGGATGTTATTCACAAAGACCACCGGTGAGAGGTTCTTGCTTTTATTCATTGGGCGCCTTCTTTTTCAGGATGAACACGTGTTCCAGGTTTTCCACCAGCGTGAACGGCGTGATCTCGGCGCTGATGAACAGGTAGTCCTGGGATTCGCTAATCCGGGATATGGTGCCCACCGGATAGCCTTTGGGAAAGAGGGTGGACAGGTTGGAGGTGACGATCGTGTCACCGGTGCTGATCTCCGAGCCCAACTTGATCATGTTCATCATGATCCGGCCGCCGAGATCTGACTGCAGAATGCCTTGGACGCTGGTTTGCTTGTCCATCACGGTAACCTGGAACTGGGGGTTGCTGAGCGGCAAAACCACGCTGTGGCTGGAAGAAACGGAGATCACCTTGCCCACGATGCCCGTTGCCGAAATCACCGGACGGTCTTTGCGGACGCCGTTGACCAGGCCTTTGTCCACGATCAGGTTACGTTGGTGGAATTGCCCGGAATAGCCGATCACTTCGGCCATATCGAAGCCGACGTCGCCGGTGTCGAAGCTGATGGCCTGCCGGGGATCGCTTTCCTTGAGGGCGTTGGCAAGGCGCAGATTGACCAGGGTTTTTTCCGCCAGTTCACGGCGCAGCCTGGCGATCTCGTTTTTGAGGGTGGTATTGGTCCTGATCACTTTCAGGGAGTGCGTGAAGGGTATGAACACCGTCTGCCCGAGCCAGTCAGCCCTTTTGACCCTGGTTGGGGTGCTGCCCAGCAAACAGGCCAGGGCAAGCACAGCCAAAACCAAAGGCAGCAGATAGTTTTTCACAGATTCAGTCCTTTCCTGCTAGGTTCGGCCCCAGGCCGAAACCAAGGTTAACTCGGGCCAGTATCGGTCTTTGGCCCTGGATCAGTCTTCGATGCGCTTGATCAGGACTTCGCGATAGCGGTCAACGTCGTCCAGCACCTTGCCGGCGCCTTTTACGACGCATTCCAGGGGATCGGGGACCACATATACGGGCAGATCGACCGTTTTGGAGATCTTTTCGTCCAGGCCTTTCAGCAAGGCTCCGCCTCCAGTGAGGAAGATTCCACGTTCAGCGATGTCGGCGGAAAGTTCCGGCGCGGTGCGTTCAAAGAGGCGCTTGATGGCGTCGATCATGGTGGCGACGGTTTCGGAAAGGGCTTCGCGGATCTCCTCGGAAGTGATCTTGATGGTGACGGGAAAGCCGGAAACGATATCGCGGCCGCGGACGTCCATCGCCAGCTCCTGTTTGAGCGGATAGGCGCTGCCGATCTGCATCTTGATCTTTTCCGCGGTCTGCAAGCCCACGTGGAGGTTGTTCTTTTTGCGCAGGTAACTGATCACGTCGGTGTCCAGTTTGTCTCCGCCGACACGGATGGAATTGTGCACCACGATGTGCGAAAGCGAGATCACGCCGATCTCGCTGGTGCCGCCGCCGATGTCCATGACCATGTTTCCAAAGGCCTGGTCGATGGGCAGATCCGCTCCAATCGCGGCAGCCACGGGCTCGGAGATGAGAAAGACTTCGCGGGCTCCGGCATGCAGGGCGCTGTCGCGCACAGCGCGTTTTTCCACTTCCGTGATCCCGGAAGGAACGCAGACGATGACCCGGGGACGCACCAGCAGGCGCTTTTTCTGGGCGCGCATGATCAAATTGCGCAGCATCAGTTCGGTCACCTGGAAATCGGCGATCACGCCGTCTTTCAGGGGCTTGATCACGCGCACTTCATCCGGGTTTTTGCCCAGCATCACCTTGGCCTGGTGGCCGATGGCGATGATCTTCTTGCTGTCGTTGGAAACAGCCACCACGGACGGCTCGTCGATCACGATCCCGGAATTCTTTTTGTACACGAGGGTGTTGGCAGTGCCCAAATCGATGGCGATATCGTTGGCCATCATGCCGAACAAATCGAAAAATGACATCTAAACCTCTCTATCTCAGAGCCTGGCACAATTGGCGCAGCTCCGCAAACTAGTAAAATCCTATCTTAACACAATGATTTTAGCGGCTCACCCACTGTCAAGTAAAAAGCACGGGCGCGGATTTCCCGCTATCATTACACCGTCATTGCGCGCTCATTGCGCGCTTTGCCCGTAATGAGCGCGCAATGACGGCGCAATGGTAACGGGGGCAAGACCAGTGTTTGGGAATCTCCTCTGGGGCGATAAATGCTAAGCCCACAGTGGAGCGTAGCGGAACTGCAGGAAACGGGCGTCATAAATCATCGGACTATCTTTCAAACCGAATGGGTAAGCCCCGGAGAGTGCGACATGGCATAGCCAGGATTGCGTTTGGGAGACTGAGAGTATTCAACCCAGCTTGTCCTGAAGGAACAGGTTTGGCGGTTGTAACAACCTACTTTCCCGTCACCCTCCATAATTGCACTGAGCCAAAAACATGGCCATAAAACCGCCTTAAGGCAGCGGACCGACCGCTCAAGCACGCCACCGCCCAACAAGTTGTGCGGCGAGGACCCCGAAAAGCACAGTATTCCGGCTATGTGCAGCGCTATTCAGTTATCTTTCAAACAGAGTTGGTGGCCGCCAAGGCGAAGGAAGTTGGGCGGCCTTAATCCCTGCGCACGAGGACTACCCTCGCCGTGTGGATCTGGCTGCCGATCTCAGCCCGGATAATGTACACTCCGGGAGGAGCAGGCCTACCCCGCAGATCCTTGCCATTCCAGGTCAGGGCGGCGATTCCCGGCTCGGCGTAATGCCGCTCTTCCTGCCAGACCCTTTCGCCGCGGGAGTTGAAGATGCTGGCCATAAGCAGACCCGGACCGTCCATCCGGATCCGCAGCGTCGTGCTGCGGCTGAAAGGATTGGGGCCGGCGAGGACCGCTGGCACGTTTTCACCAGGTTTGTCGGCGAAGGCGATCGTTTCATCCTGAATGCCGCGCGGCTCAAAGGCGGGGAGCGTGAAATCGCGATAATGCGCAGGCGCTTCAGTACGTGAAAGCACCACCAGTTCCAGGGGCTTGAGTTCGATATCGTGGGGGCCGGGATATTGGGTGCGGACGGCGAAAAACTGGCCAGCGAAAACCCTGTAGGAAAGCTGGTGGCTGGATCCCTCGGTGGGGGAATTGCGAAAGACGTAGAGGCGGCTGCCGTCGGACATGATGAAGTTGAAGATCCCGGTCTGGTAATTCAAAAGATAGGGTCGGAGCCTCGCCAGGGCGTTGTTCAGCCCCAGCAGGACGTCGTTCTGGCTGGCGATGATGCTGCACATCAGATAGTGGAAAAATACTTCCGTATCCACCCATTGGAGGGGATTCGGATTACCGAAATGATTACTGGGATGCAGGGCAAACCAGTTCACGCCAGGGTTCAGCTGGTTGATGCGGTTGATCA
Source organism: Candidatus Cloacimonadota bacterium (assembly GCA_027318475.1). Lineage (GTDB taxonomy): Bacteria > Cloacimonadota > Cloacimonadia > Cloacimonadales > Cloacimonadaceae > Syntrophosphaera. Next base: position 11,009 of record DAHVPC010000029.1, read on the forward strand.
TGAAAGCCCGGGCGGAATTGACATAGCCGTTGTGCATGAAGGTAAATGTGCGGCCGCCCAGTTCGAACCAGAAAGGATGGTTGCCGTAGGTGAGCCCGGTAGCGTTGCGCGCGTGGCAAAGCACGATCGCGGGGTTGCCCGATCCGCTCTGGACGCCCAACAAAGCCGCATCGAGCACGTCGTGGTTCCAGATCAAGTTTTGCCCGCCCTGCTCCAGATACTGGCCCGTATAGTAAACATTGTTGAAGTCAGCCAGAGAGGTAACGCGCTTGTACCACATTTCGCGGGAGCGGAGTACCGGATTGTCGCTGCGGTAAGCCACCACGCCGTAGCCATCGGAATTGAGATAGGGAGTTGAATTAGCCATCACGAAGGCGAAATAATCCCAAGGATCGTTGTATTCCATGTAATTGGCAGGTGGTCCAAGGCTGGGAAAGTCGTCCAGGGTGGACCGCTGCACGGAGATGAGGGCGCTCATGGCGCAAGCCGGGAGCTGTGGAGATGCAAGAATGAAGGCCAGCAGCAGTGAAAGTCCCAGCAGGCGCAGCTCCTTAGCCCAGCTTGAGGCTGGGTTACTACGCTGACAGCGCTGTTGTTTCATCATTATCTCCGATTCACAGATTGAGAATAATGACGCAGATGTCAAGCAGAAAATAAGGGGGGCGCGCAAGCGGCTTTCATAGATTGATGTGGCAAGGGTCTGGCCTCATAGAGTAACAGGAACGTGCACTGCAGATATATTGAGATATCGCTTGACAAATAAATGACCCGAACCATAATTAACAACAAATTTGTAATACTTTGATAGAGGTGAGGTTATGAAACCGAAGAGAATATGGGCGGCTGTGTTTTTGGTCATGACTGCGGCGATGTTAGCAGCGCAAGGGCAAGACTGGCTATGGGCAGTACGGGCTGGCGGCAACGGCAATAACCTGAGCCGGGCAGTTGCCGTCAGCGCGGACCACAGTGTTTTTACCGCTGGCTATTATACCGCCAGTTACAGTTACGGGACCTCGTTTCTGATCAACAGCGGGGGCAGCGATATATTCGTAGCCAAGACCGGCGCCAACGGAACCGCGCTCTGGGCGAAACGGGCAGGCTCGACCGGCACTGACGAGGCCTATGCCTTGGCTTTGGACGATGCCGGCAATATACTGGTGACAGGCTTCTTCCGCGAAACTGTCGCTTTCGGAGCTTCGACTCTGACCAGCGCTGGCTACTCCGACATCTTCGTCGCCAAACTAAGCCCAACCGGTTCCTGGCTCTGGGCTGCCAGGGCGGGTGGAGACAGCAATGACAGCGGATGGGGGATCAGCCTGGATGATGCCGGAAACGTTTATATAACAGGTTTTTTCGACGACTCTGCCGATTTCGGCGCCAGCACACTGGTCAGCAACGGTGCCGCGGATATATTCGTGGCGAAGCTGAACAGCTCGGGAACCTGGCAGTGGGCGCGCAAGCTGGGATCCAGCACAGCCGATTACGGCAAAGCCATCTGCACGGATGGCAGCGGCACCAGCGTTGTGACCGGTTATTTCAGTGGAACCTTATCGGTGGGGACGGTGGCGGTGCTGTTTTGCGCCGGGGGTTCGGATATATTCGTGGCGAAGCTGAACAGCTCGGGTACCTGGATTTGGGCCAAGAGGGCGGGCGGAAGCACAACCGACTATGGCAACGCAATCGATTTGGACTCTGCCGGCAACTGCTATATCGCCGGCAGTTTCATCGGTACGGCGTCCTTTGGCAGCGATACCCTCACCAGCGCGGGAAATTCAGACGCTTACGTCGCGAAGTTGAATGGCAACGGGACCTGGCTCTGGGCCAGGGGAGGTGGAGGGACGGGAATCGATACGGCCAATGATGTCTCGGTGGAAGCCACCGACCATGTTTATGCCGCGGGTAATTTCTCAGGTACAGCTTCCTTTGGCCCTACGACCATCACCAGCGCCGGCAGTGCGGACGCTTTCGCCGTCAAACTGCACGACAACGGCAGCTGGCACTGGGTAAAACGGGGCGGAGACACCCAAGGCGACTACGCGCAGGGGATCAAGATGGATGACCAGAAAAGCGTGTACCTGACAGGATTCTTTTACGGTTCCGCAACATTCGGGACGACCACGCTGGCCAGCAGCGACAGCTCGGACGTCTTCATCGCCAAACTGGGGTTTCAATATCCCTTGCAACCCCAGAACCTGAGCATCGCAGTCAGCGGCAATGACCTGATCCTGGATTGGGATCCCGTAGGATACAGTATCTACGGCGAGCCGCTCACTCCGGATTTCTACGTTATCTACAGAAGCACGGTTCCATTTGGTTCGTACAGCTTTGTCGGAATAACCACCGGCACCATGTCCACCCAGGCAAACGACGCGGTGAATTTCGGCAGAGTTTTCTACAAGGTGACGGCCGTCAAGAACAATCCGGACGAAGATTAAAGGTTTTAAACGCCCTTTTCAATGCTGATTTGACGCTTGTAGGGTTTATCTATAGTTTCCTCTGCTCCTGGTAAGCCTTGATTTCCGCCAGTTCCCGTTCGAAACCGGCCTTGCCCATCAGGGCGTAAGTGGCGATCTTGCCGGCCTCCACTCCAGGCTGGTCAAGGGGATTGATGTGCAGCAGTTTGCCGGTGAAGACGGTCTGGATCTCGAACAGCATGATGAATTCGCCGAGCTGGAATTCGTCGAGGGCGGGAAACACGATGTTAGCGTTGGGACGGCGGGCTTTGGTGAGGGCGATCTCGGTGGCCAGGCGTTCCGCGTTCAGCAGTTCGGAGAGTCTACGTCCGCCCAGGTAGCTCACTTCCGGGCGGTCGGGATGCAGATTGGGGATGGTGAAGTCGTGGGTGAAGTTTTCCACGCTGAGGAAGGTGAAGACCTTGTCGTTGGGGCCTTCGGTGTAAAGCTGGACCTGAGAATGCTGGTCCGTGGTGCCCAGAGCTTTGACGGGTGTCTGGCCGACCATAACCTCGCGGCCTTTGACGTCGTGGCGTTTACCGAGGCTTTCCGCCCAGAGTTGGCGATACCAGTCCGCCAGATCATAGAGGGAGTTTGAGTAGGGCATCATCACGGAGATGTTCTTGCCTTCACGCATGTAGAGATAGTGCAGCAGGCCGTTCAGATACGCCGGATTGGCCAGGAATTCCAGTTCCCCGCAGCGTTTGCGCATGGAGGCGGCGCCTTTGAGCAATGCCGCGATGTCCATGCCGGTAAATGCGGAAGAGACCAGTCCGACATCGGTGAGCACGGAGAAACGACCGCCGACGTTGTCTGGAACCACGAAAGAATGGTATCCTTCCTGCTTGATCACCTGGCGCAGAAAACCCTTTTCCTTGTCCGTGGTGATGACAATGCGGCTGGTGTAGTCCTGCGGATAGCGTTTCTTGATGAGGTCCGCCAGGATCATGTAGCCAGCCATGGTTTCCGCCGTGGTTCCGCTTTTGGTGATGACGTTGAAGAGCGTGGTATCCAGGTTGAGTTGGCCCAGGATCTCGTGCAGGAAGACGGGATCGACGTTGTCGTAAACGATGAGTTTGCGGGGTAAGTTGCGTTCAGTCCTGAGGGCGGAATAGAGGGCGCGGTTGCCCAGGGCTGAACCTCCGATGCCCAGCACCACCATGGTATCGAAAGAGGGATCGATCGACTCCAGATATGAGGTGATGTGGCTGATCTCCTGCTCCGGAAGTTCGTAGAATCCCAGGATATTGGCATGGCGGTCGGCCTGGATCTCCTCGTGGGCTTGCAGGCAGACGTAATGGTAATCCTTGATCTTGGCGGCGGGGATGGCCGTGGGCATGAGCTCGGACTGTAGCAGGTTGTAGGGTTCGAATCGCAACATGGTCGACTCCTTAAAGGTGGTAATAGGGTTTGAGGCGCTGATAAATCAACTCTTCGATCGCTGCCAGTCCGCAAGAAAACGACTGGCCGGCGAACAAAGCGTCAAGTTCGGCGTCACAGCGCTGGATGATCCTTCGGCATTCCCGGTAGGAAGAGGGATTGACGCTCAGGTCGGTAAAACCCATGCCGATCAACAGAGGCACGTATTCCGGCAGGGAAGCCATTTCCCCGCAGACGGAAACTGGTTTGCCGTAATGCAAGCCGGCGGCCAGAGTCTGCCGCAGAAGCTGCAGGACCGCGGGATGGTGCGTGACATAGTAGGGCGTAAGCGCGGAGTTGTTGCGGTCGGCAGCCAGCACGTACTGGACCAGGTCGTTGGTGCCGATGCTGAGGAAGCCGCAGTGCCTGGCCAGTTCATCGGCGCAGAGGGCTGCTGAAGGGACCTCGATCATCACGCCCAGCGGCATTTCCGCGTCGTAGGGTGTTCCTTCAGCGTCCAGTTCCTGCCGGCATTTGTCCACGATCGAACTGGCGGCCAGGAAGTCCTTCAGGTCGGTGACCATGGGAAACATCAGATTGATCCTGCCGAACTGGCTGGCCTTGAGCACAGCGCGGATTTGGGTGCGGAAGATGGCTGGCTGCGCCAGGGAAAAACGGATTCCGCGACAGCCGAGGTAAGGATTTTCCTCTTGCGGGGCGGGAATCAGGTGGGAAAGTTTGTCTCCGCCCAAGTCGAAACTGCGGATCGTTACGCTGTGCGGCGCGGCCTTTTCCGCCACTTCACGGTAGATCTCGAACTGCAGTTCTTCGGAGGGCAGCCGGTCCTTGCCCAGGTAGAGGAATTCCGTGCGATAAAGGCCGATGCCGTCGGCCCCAAGTTTAGCGGGACGGTCGATCTCGGAAAGGAGGTCCAGGTTGCAGCGCAAGTGAATTCTGCGACCGCCGGCAGTTCTGGTCGGTTCGCCGGGAGTCCGTGCTTCCTGCTCTTCCTGGCTTCTGTATTTCTCCCGCAGCTGATCGTAAAGGAGGAGCGTGGGCTGGTCCGGATCTATGATCACACGACCGTCGATAGCGTCCAGGATCAGCGCATCGCCGTCCCGGACTTGCCCGCAAAGTCCGGGTAGTGCGGTCACGGCGGCGATATTCAGGGACCGGGTGAGGATCGAGGCGTGGGAGGTGAAACTCCCCTGCTCGGAACAATAGGCGGGGACTTTCAAGCGGGAGAATGCGCTGACCTGGGATGGTGTGGGCTCTTTCAGCACAGCGATTTGATCTGGCTGCCAGTCCTGCAGATCCGCCTTTTTTTGTCCTATGAGTTCACTCAGCAGATGCTGCTGGACGTCGCGGTAATCCGCGGAACGTTGAGCGTAAAATTCGTTGTCCAAGTTCTGAAAGCCCGCGGCTACTTCGGAAAAAACCCGCTGAACTGCCGCCGCTGCGGACTCCAGTTTGTTGCTGACAGCTTCGTGGATCAAGCTTGCTATCTCGGGATCGCGCAGGATCAGCAGGTGCGCTTCAAGGATTTCCCGAGCCGAACCCGCATCCCGCAATGCCTGCAGATGCTGGCCGAGATCATCAGCGACGCGGTCCACGGCATCGTTAAGCAGGCGGAGTTCGCGGTTCACCTCGCGGGACGTGATCCGGCTGGAAGCCACTTCCAAGGAGGGTTGGCTGACAAGACGCGCTCTGCCAAGCACCAGGCCGGATTTGATCACAAGGCCGTTGATAGTCTGCATCCCCGTTGCCTAATCCTCGCCAAAACCAGAACTGATCAAGGTTTCGATCTCCCTGAGGAGGTATTCTTCATCCACTCCGTCGGCCTTCAACTGCAGCGTCGCGCCGCATTCCGCCGCCAGCATCATCACGCCCATGATGCTCTTGCCGTTCACTTCCATGCCGTCTTTCGAGATGAAGAAATCGCTGCGGAACTTGGTCGCAGTCCGCACGATCAGCGCGGAAGGACGGGCATGCAGACCCAATTTATTGGTGACCTTAATGGTTTTGAGGAGCATCCAGGTTGGTTGTTTTGGGCTTGAGCAGCGATTGCTGGCGGATTTCTTCGTTCACGCGGCGGTTGAAATCTTCGGCGGCGTCGTAGCCGGTCCCTTTAAGGATCATGTTCATGGCCGCCACTTCCACGATCACGGAAACGTTTTTACCAGGGGAAACGGGCAGGAAAATAATGGGCAGTTTCACGCCCAAATGCTCGGCGTAGTTGTTGCCCAGGCCGATGCGCTCGTAGTCCATGTTTTCCTGCCAGGGCATCAGTTCGATCTGGAGGTCGATGGTCTTCTGGCGGCGGACCCTTTCGATGCCGAACATGCGCTCCACATTCACGTAGCCCACGCCGCGGATCTCCATGAAGTAGCCAAACTCGCGGGGCGATTTGCCGAACAGCCGGTCGTCGAGAAAGCGGAGTGTGATCAGGTCGTCGCCCACCAGGCTATGTCCGCGGTGGATCAGGTCCAGGGCGCATTCGCTTTTTCCGATGCCGCTTTTTCCGGTGAGCAGGATGCCCAGCCCGAACACATCGACGAGGGTGGCATGAAGTGTTTTCTCCAAGGCAAAAAGATCCAGCAGATAGCGGCTGAGCTGTTGGATCAGTTGGATGGTGGAAATGCGGCTGGAGAGAATGGGGATATTGAGGTCATTGGCCAGAAATTCCAGGGCGGGAGGCAAAGTGAGGCCTTTGGTGACTATGATGCAGGGGATGTCCGTCTTAAAGAGGTTCCGCACACGCTCCAGCATGACTTCTTCCTTGAGGCTTTGCAGGTAGCGCACTTCCACCTCGCCCAGGATCTGGATCCTATCGGAAGCAAACACATCCAGATACCCAGCCAGAGCAAGCCCGGGACGGTTAAGATGGGGCGAAGCCAGCTTCTTGTTCAAGGTCTCCGGCTCGGTCAACAAGGACAGGGCCAGGTCCTTCTTCTTCTGGTCGAAAAAATCCCGGATAACAACAACTTTCATATATCTACCTCATCCACAGCGGACAGCCGGCCGGCATAAAGTTTCCGGCCGGCGCTCCACTCTGGCAATCAGGGTTCAAACAGTTTATAGTTATGCTCGTCCCGTTTCACCAGGACGTTGAGCCGATCTGATTCGATGTTTTTAAAGATGAGGAATTCTTCCTTCTGGGCGTCGAGTTTTTCCATGGCTTCCTGAACGCTGAAGATCTCAGGAACGACCCGTTTGGTCTTGATGGTCTTCCGGCTGCTTTTTTCCGGGCTCACCAGGATGTCCGACTCGCGGGAAAACTCGCTGTATTGGTCCTTGAGGGCTCGTTTTTGGTGGTCTGTCACACGGTCTTTCAGTTTCTTGATCTGGGCTTCCATCTTGTCCAGGGCCGTATCGATGGAAAGGTACATATCCATCTCTTCGGCCTGGCTTTGCAAATTGAACCGAGAAGCGTGCAGGGCGATCTCGCACAGGTTGCGGCTGTTTTCCAGGGCGAGGGTGACGTGGATGTTGATGATGTGGTCAAAGTATTTCTTTACCTTGAGGCACGAAGATTCCACGTAGTCCCTGATCGCTTTGGTCAGTTCGAAATGACGGGCAGTAATCGTGATCTGCATGTGTGATCCTCCTTGTTAGATTTTGTGTATGGAAAGGTTGTGGAGATCCTCCAGGGATTCCATGATCGCTTCCGAAAGGGTGGGATGGGCGAAAACCACCTGCTCCACCGAACTCGCGGTTGCTCCCAGGGAAAGCAGGATCGAGCCCTGGGCGATCAATTCGGCAGCATGGGGTCCAATGATGTGCATGCCCACCAGAGCCGCCGTATCAGCCCGGGCAATGGTTTTCACCAAGCCGTAGGTGTTGCCCATCGCCAGGGCTTTGCCATTGGCGCTGAAGGGGAATTTCCCCACCAGGACGTCGGTGTAGGCTTGTTTGGCCTCGGCTTCGGTAAGCCCGACGGAGGCCACTTCCGGCACAGTGAAAGTGCAGCGGGGGATGTTGGCGTAGTTGAGCGGCGGATACTGGAATTCCGAGCCCTGTA
>DAHVPC010000029.1:18938-22460 GCA_027318475.1 Candidatus Cloacimonadota bacterium
GGCCACTTCCGGCACAGTGAAAGTGCAGCGGGGGATGTTGGCGTAGTTGAGCGGCGGATACTGGAATTCCGAGCCCTGGATTCTGCTCAGGATATGGGCGGCGGCAATGAAGCCCTGCTTGCTGGCTGTGTGGGCAAGCGGCAGTTTGCCGGTCACGTCGCCGATGGCATAAACGCCCGGCAGGTTGGTGCGCAGGGTGGCGTCGATGACGATGGCGCCCTTGTCCATTTCCAGGTCCAGGCCCTCCCAGATCACGTCAGTTTGCGGCTTGCGCCCCACGCTGAGCAGGACCTTTTCCACAGTCAGGGCAGACCCGTCGCTAAGCAGGAGTTCCTGACCGTCTGGCACGGTTTTGGCGCTCTGGACGCCAACTCCGGTCGTGATCTTGATTCCCGCCTTTTTCAGCGCCGTGGTCAGGCGTTTGGAGATCTCTTCATCCTCCGTAGCGAGGATGCGGGGCAGAAACTCTATGATCTGGGTCTGAACGCCGAAAGTATTCATGATGGAGGCGAATTCACAGCCGATCACACCTCCGCCTACAACTGCCAAACTGGCGGGCAATTGGTCAAGTTGCAGCACTCCGGTGGAAGACAGGATCCCCTGTTCGTCGATGGCAACGCCGGGAAGGTCGCGAGGCAGGGAACCCGTAGCCACGATCAGGTAGTCGGCTGTGAGATCGGATCCCTTATCCGTTTTCACCAGATAGCCGGATCCAGATTTGCCAATGGAGATAGCGCGTTCCGGCAGAATGGGGATCCCGCGCTTTTGAAAGAGAAATTCAATGCCGCCCACCAATTGCTCGACCACCGCATTCTTGCGGGCGAAAACCTGCCGGTAGTCCAGGCTTTGAACGCTGCTGGGCAAACCGAAACCCGCCGATTCCTTCAGATCGGAATATGCCTCGGCGCTTCTGACCAGGGCTTTGGTGGGAATGCAGCCCCAGTTCAGGCATACTCCGCCGATGCGTCCGCTTTCGACCACTGCGCAGCCGATCCCATATTGGTGCAGCCGGATTGCAGCTTCATAGCCTCCGGGTCCGCCTCCGATGATCACAACTTGGTAATGGGGCAAATCGCCTCCCTCATTGTCTCCGCAAGCGGCTGTTCAGGATGCCCAGTTCATACCTGTATTTCGCCACGATGCGCCGGGAAATGTTGAGTCCGTCCGTTTTGAGGTGTTCCACCAATTCCTGGTCGCTGAGCGGGTGTTTTTTATCCTCTTGCTCGACCATGCTAACTATCTGGGATTTTACCCTTTGCCGCGAGATATTCTCGTAGTTGTCGTCCCTGCCCGCGGTACTGCTGAAGAAATCCTTCAAGGCATAGATCCCGTAGGGCGTTTCCGCGAACTTGTGTTTGACCACGCGGGAGATGGTGGATTCGCTCACCGAGAGGTCCTGGGCGATCACGGCATAGGTGAGCGGCTGCATCACACCGGAGCCTGTGTAGAAAAACTCTTTCTGGTGGTTGATGATGGAAAGCGCGACGCGTTCCAAGGTTCGGGTGCGCATGTAGATGCTCTTGATGAGGAATTTGGCGCTGTTGATCCGGTCGCGGACAAATTGCAGCGTATCCTTGTCGAAACTACCCCGGTTGATCATTTTGCGGTAGCGAGAGCTGATGATAATGTTGGGGGTGATGTGGTCGTTGATGATCACCTCGTACTTGCCGTCGATCATCTTGATTGTGATATCGGGGAAAACGTAAGCGGTTTGGGAGGCCAGGATGCGCAGGCCTGGCTTGGGGTCCAGCTTCGCCACCTGCTCTTTCATGGATAGAACGTAGTCCTCGGATACACCGAAATGGGAGGCGATCTTCTGATAGCGGCGGTGGATGAGGTTTTCGAACTGGTCCGTGCACAAGCCCACCAGGACGCGGTTTTCCAATTGGCTATCCGTAAGTTGGGCCAGCAGGCATTCGCTGATGTTGCGGGCGGATATGCCTTGCGGTGAGAGTTTGAGGATGATCTGGTGCAGTTCCCTCACGCGCTTGGCCTTCAGCCCATAGAGGCGTCCGGTGCGGAAGATGTCGTAGTTGGGAGGCAGATAGCCGTGGGTGTTGCAGCTGTCGATGAGTTCGGAGGCGAAATCCACTTCATTTTCAGGCAGGTTAAGGGGATACAACTGCTGCAGAAAGGTCTCTTTGCCGTTCTCCTCAAAGCGGATCAGCGATTCGCCCTGCTCGCTGTCGGGCTCCACATGCCAGCCCTCGTAGCCCTGGTGGTATTCGTTCCATTGGTCCAGGATCTCGGTCAGTTCTCGTGCTTCGGAAAGCGTTTCGCTGTGCTCTTCCGCGCTTTCCGGATCATCGAGCGAAGCGCCGCTTTCGGGTTTTTCCGGCTCGAAGCTCGCTTCTTCGATGTCCTCTTCTTCCTTTTCCTCGCGGAGTTCCAGCAGCGGGTTGTTCTCCAGTTCCTGCTTGATGTAGGTCTCCAGTTCTAGAATGGGCAGGGCTAGCATCTTCAGGGATTGCAGCATCTTGGGCTTGAGCGCCAGCTCTTGCTTCTGCTTGAGGGAAAGGTTTTGACGCAGATCGGCCATTATCTCTGCTCGAAAGGATTAGTCAGGAATCTATCTCCCAAATAGACCTGCTTCGCTTTTTCATCATTGATCAGCTCCAGTGAAGAACCTGATACGATTATCTTGCCTTCGAAGATAATATAAGCCCGGTTTACGATTTTCAAAGTCTCAATTACGTTGTGATCGGTGAGCATCACGCCGATATTCTTGTCCCGCAGTTTGGCTATGATGTCCTGAATGTCCGCCACGGCGATGGGGTCGACCCCTGCAAAAGGCTCATCCATGAAGATAAAGGTGGGATTGGTGACCAACGCCCGCGTTATCTCCAGTTTGCGGCGCTCTCCACCTGACAGGGTATAGGCCTTTTGGGTGGCCAGGGGTGTGAGGTTCAGTTCCTCCAAAGCGCTTTCCAGACGGCTGAGCTGCTCCTTTTTGCTGATGCCCAGGGTCTGCAATATCGCCAGCACGTTGTCGCGCACCGAGAGTTTGGAAAAGATCGAGGGAGCCTGGGCCAGATAGCCCAAACCGAGGCGTGCGCGCCTGTACATGGGATAGTGGGTGATGTCCCGGTTGTCGAACAGCACCTGGCCGCTGTTCGGTTTCGCCAGGCCCAGGATCATGTAGAAAGTGGTCGTCTTCCCCGCTCCATTGGGACCCAGAATGCCCACTACCTCGCCCTGGCGCATTTCCATGCTCAGGTTGCGGACCACCGTCCGCTTGCCATAGATCTTGACCAAATCCCGGGCGTATATGTGGTGCAAGTCTTTTTCCATCTGCTTTCCGTTGCTGAGTTCTGTCATGATTTGTTCCGGAACCGGTAGGTCCCTTTAATCCCTTGTTGCATCACCATGATCTGGATCTTGTTGTCCTCGCCGAAGCTGGCGTCCAGCACCTCGCCGCTGGCATGATTGGCCAGGAAATCCCGCTCGTCGGTCTGTTCCTGCGCGTAGGCATAATCGACCCCCCTTTCGGCATGGAAGCCGCGAATCTCGCCTTCGCTGAAG
>DAHVPC010000029.1:22558-24602 GCA_027318475.1 Candidatus Cloacimonadota bacterium
CTCGTCGGTCTGTTCCTGCGCGTAGGCATAATCGACCCCCCTTTCGGCATGGAAGCCGCGAATCTCGCCTTCGCTGAAATCCAGCGTGATGAAGCTCGCGTGCACCCAGTTGCTCTTCAATTTGCCCCGTTCTTCGGAGAACTGGACGCGGCAGGAATCCACCAATTCAGCGTGGGTCAGTTTACGCTCCGCGAAGAAGAGATAAAACTCCCTGGCTGAGGCAGCCGCCAGGTCGGACTCGAAGCGCGGTTGGCCGGTAAACACGGCTTTATCCTCATTAAGGAAATAGAGCAGGAAGTCGCTGGAGGCCCGGTAGTCCTGGGCTTGGGCGACCACGTTGAAGGTGGCCGCGACCTTGCGTTCCTCTTCAAAATATTCTATCTTATCCGCGGTAATCTGCAGGGTATCTTGACCGGCGGTGTTCAGTTGGGGGTTTTCCACCATGTAGGCGTAGCCGTTCTGGCGGTCCCAAAAAGCATATCCGCAGCTGGCACTGGCCTGCTCGCTGCTGTCGAAGGAACGCACGGAACTCCAGGCGGTGACGTTGTTTTCCAGCTTGTTGTAGATCGCGAAGTCGGATTGGAACCAGCTGAAGGCGCCGTTCTTTTTCTGCTCCGTTATGCGCACCTTGCCGCCGGCATTCAGGGTTTCGGGAATGCGGTAATATGCCAGGCTGTCGGCTTCCAGGGACAGAGAATCGTTGCTGACCCGCACCTGGCCATCCAGCCGGGCGATCTTCTGGCGGTCGAAGATCAGCGCCCGGTTGCTTTTAAACTCCGTTTCGCCATACCAGAAATGCACTTTGCCGTTCAGTTCCATCACCTGTTCCTCGCCGACCTTGGTCAGGAACAGCCGGTCCGAGTGGATCACCCGGATCTGTTCCTGTCGGTTCTGGCCAAACAAGCACAGAGCCAGAAGCAGCAAGACGCTACCAATCCAGATATTCTTCGCCAAAGAAGCCTTCTGCGGAAACGCTGTCCATTTCCGTGGGAAAGATGCTGATGTTGGTGCGCAGGTTTTTGCCGCGCAGAATGTTGCCTTCCCGGATCAAGGTCACCTTGTCCGGAGCGATGATCTCGTCGCTGTTGCGGTCCCAGGTCAGGCGGCTCGTGCGCACGCTCACTCCCGGCGAATCGAGCTGGACGTTGCCGTGCGCGTAGATCAGGTTGCGGGCGTCGTCCACAATGGTGCTATCCGCCTTCATCAGCGTCGTTTCGTTATTTTTGTTGCCAAAGGCGATGATGTCCACCACATAGGCGTTCAGGATGCGTTTGTCATAAAAGCGCTCGATCTTCCCCGCTTTCAGGATGTAATCGATCTCACCCTTGTTGAACTCCGTGATGGTTACGTTTTTGCTGGTTTCATCGGGCAAAGCGCGGTCCAAAGTGGCAGTGGAGACCTCCAGACGGCTGTCTCCGCAAGCGCTCAGAGCCAGCAAAGCCAGAAAGGGCAGGAGCCTAGCTGCCCAGATTAAGATAGGCGGACACAGCCTGTTCATAGATTCCCTGGTTGTGCAGCACAAACTCGATGCATTCGCGGACGGCGCCTTTGCCCCCTGAATGCCGGGTCACATGGTCCGCCAACTGGCAGATATTTTGGGGGGAGTCAGCCGGGCATACGGAAAAAGCGGCTTTGAACATCGCCGGGATGTCGTTCCAGTCGTCTCCCATGTATAATACGTTGGAATAATCCAGCCCCAACTCTGCCAAAAGTCCTTCCAGGCACTGCACTTTATTGTCAACGCCCTGGAAGAGGTGGCCGATCTTCAGATCCTGGCAGCGGCGCTCCAACAGAGGCGAGTTGCGGCCGGTGATCACGGCGGAGCGGAGTTTGGTCTGGCGCAGCAGCAGAAAGCCCATGCCATCGTGCGCGTCGAAGTTCTTCGCTTCTTGCCCGGCGCTATTGTAGATGATCCTGCCATCGGTGAGCACGCCGTCGCAATCGAACACCAGCAGCTCGATCCTGTCCCATTTCACGGCTGGTTTGATGGGTTTGCTTATCTTCTTGAGTATCATTTATCCTTCTGTATTGCTTGATATACTTG
>DAHVPC010000002.1 GCA_027318475.1 Candidatus Cloacimonadota bacterium
GCTGGACCCGCTACGAATATGATGAGATCAACCAAATCTTCTCCGGTGCGGACCTCCCCATCGTGCGCCTGGACAACAACTATTTGATCGCCAACGCCACGCTGGAATACACGCCCCGCGCCACGTTCAAGGTCTCTTTGGGCAGCGCGCTCAGCACCTATGAGCAGCCGGGAAGGTCCGCCGCACTCAGTTATTACGGTAATCTGCGCTACGAGTTCCGCCCGGAGTATTTCCTATATCTGGGCTTCAAGTCCGCCCAAACCCAGCTTGAGCCCTCCACCCTTTCCGATCCTGTGGGAAATTTCCGCAAAGACCTGGCCACCGTCTATGCCAAGGTCAGCGCGACGTTTGGGCTGTAGATTACAGACATTGTGAGAGTGGAACATCGTAAGATTGAATCCAGATTCGCGCTAATTCAGGTTTAGCCACCGAGGGCCTATTCCGTCTTCAGGCCTGGCCCCACATCCTTACGCGAAGCTCCGCCGCGCCTCCCGCGGTTTTCGCGGGGGATCCGGGAGTGGCCCGGGAGGGGAGGGCGGTCCAGCCCTTAGAGCATATCCTTCAAGGTCTGCACAAATTCCGCGATCATCTCCGGCGTGGTGTTGTAACTGCACATCAGGCGCACTTCGTTGAGGGCCTCGTTCCACATGTAGAAATGGAAGCGTTCCTGCAAGGCCGGCGTGATGGCGCGCGGCAGGATCACATAGACGGAATTGACGGCCACGGGCTGGGTAATGCGCAGCTGCGGAATTTCTGCCAGGCGCGAAGCCAGCAGCGCCGCCATGGCATTGGCGTGGAGAGCGTTGACGCGCCACAGGTCACCTTCCAGATAGGCCTCGAACTGCGCGGCGATATAGCGCATCTTGCTGAAGAGCTGCGTGCATTGCTTGCGGTAGAAACGTATGTCCGCCGTAAACTCAGGCCGGAAACTGACCACCGCCTCGCCTAACAGCAGGCCGTTTTTGGCGCCGCCCAAGCTCACGATGTCCGCGCCGATATCTTTGGTCATGGCCTGCAGGGAGCAGTTCAGCGCGGCGGCGGCGTTGGCCAGCCGGGCACCGTCGATGTGCAGAAACATCCCGTTCTGATGGGCGAACGCCGCCAGCGCCTGCAGTTCTTCCAAGCTGTAGAGGGTGCCGTATTCGGTGCTTTGGGTGATGGAGACGACGCGCCCCTGGGAATGGTGCTGGTCGCGGTTGTTGAGCAGTTTGGGGTAGATCAGGGCGGGAGTGAGTTTGCCGTCCGGGGTGTCGATGACCTGGAGCCGGGCCTGGGTGAATTTCTGCACGGCGCCGCATTCATCGACGTTGATGTGGGCGGTGGCGGCGCAGAAAACCGCGTGGAAGGAACGGACGTAATTCTGCAGGGAAACCACGTTGGCGCCGGTGCCGGTCATCACGAAGCAAGCCTCGCAGCCGCCACCGAAGAGGGTTTCTATCCTGGCCAGGACTTCCAGGGTCAGGGGATCGTCGCCATAAGCGGGGCAATAGCCCGAATCCGCTTTGCGCAAGGCTTCCCAGACCTGGGGATGCACTCCGGAATGATTATCGCTGCCAAAACTGACGGGAAACATCTGAACTCCTATGTAATCGTATTCAAAACCCACTTGCCGCGTGTTGCGTTTTGGGTCAACCAAAATCCGCGCTCAGCCTTCATCCTCCGGCTCTGCAATCTCTTCATCGCTGGGAGGAAGTGGCAGATCTGGCAGTTCGCGCATCCTTTTCCGGTAGCGCAGCACGCCATAAATCACCAAAAAGGGCAGCAGGGCGAAGAGCAGGGAATTAGCGCCGATGACCAAGTAGATCCAGGCTTGGCGCTTGCTGGCCGCCGCAAACTCCAGATTGAAGGCGTAAAGGTTGGTGTGATAAGCGGCGCCAAAGGCTGAAGTGAAGCGTGTTTCGCGGCCTTGCCCGGCGTTTTCCGCCACGTTCTGCCAAAACTGCCGCCAGGCCTCCGGATCCTTGTCCTGCATGTATTTGACGGCGAAGTAAGACGAAAGGTAATACATCTCCCAATCTTTGCGCGCCTGCGGATACTCGTAAGCCAGGCTGAAGAGGTCCATTTTGTTGCCCCAAAAGCGTTCCCGGACATAGTAGAGGTAGCGGTCGAGTCCCAACTGGTTGCCGGCTTGGGTCGCCAGACCCTCGTGAAACCAGAGCGGAGCGCCCATCAGCAGCTGGTCCAGGTACCAGTGGGCGTATTCGTGGAGGATGACACCGCCAAAGTTGGACCAGATCTGGTCGGAGCTGCGGATGTAGATGCGCTGTTCCTGCGAGGAGTAAAAGGCGTCGCTGAATTCCACGAGGGCGCTTTTGCCGCGGGCCAGGTTCTGGTATCCGGCGCGGTCTGGCACCACATAGATCTCCGCTTTGGCGTCCAGATACACTCCGGTGCTCATCTGCAGGGCGTCGATGCGGCGGTTTAACGCGTCCAGGAATTCCTGACTCCCAGTAAATCTGCCGTCAACGCTGTGGACGGTGAAATTTGGCGTATCCGCCACCACCTGATACTGCGCTCCCAGAACGCTCCAGCAGAGCAGAACCAGGAGCGGCAGGCTCCGCATAACGGGCCTCAGGATTCTATTTCGGCGCGGCTCAGCAGCGTGTAATATGTGGCGGCGTCCTTTTTGGCGACGTTGCCCGCGGGGACTTTCTCTACGCGGATCTCGTGGTCGAAGCCGTAGAGTTGGAAGTGGATGAGGTCGCCGGCTTTGACCTCGGACGAGGCCTTGGCGGTCTTGCCGTTGATGCCCACCAGGCCTTTGTCGCAGGCTGTCTTGGCGATGCTGCGGGTGCGTGTCAGGCAGAGTTTGTTCAGCAGCAGATCGATGCGCATGGCGGTTCCCAAATGTCTCCTGGTCAGGGGGTCAGCAGGCGTTTGGTTTCCAGGGCGATCATCAGTTCTTCGTCGGTGGGGATCTTGAGGACGGTCACGCGGGAATCCGGAGCGCTGATAAGTTCGATGCGGTCACTGTGGACGGCGTTGGCGGCGTGGTCTATGCGGATGCCCAGGGCTTCCAGGTTGGCGCAGGCCTGTTCGCGCATGATGGCCATGTTTTCGCCGACGCCGCCGGTGAAGATGAGGACGTCAAGGCCGTTCAGCGCTGCGAAGTAAGCGCCGATGTATTTCTTGATGCGGTAGCAATAGACGTCGTGGGCGGTGATGGCGGCGGGGTTGTTGTGGAGCACGATCTGGTCCTCGATCTCGCGCATGTCGTTCGAGATCTGGGAAAGGCCCAGCATGCCGCTTTTCTTGTTCAGGATGGAGTTCACTTCGTCCACGCTGAGGCCCAGGTTCTGCTGCATGTGGACGGGCAGGGCGGGATCGATGTCGCCGCAGCGGGTGCCCATCATTAAGCCTTCCAGGGGCGTGAGGCCCATCGAGGTGTCCACGCTTTTTCCGCCATCGATCGCGGTGATGGAAGCGCCGTTGCCCAGATGGCAGCTGATGATCTTCAGAGAGGAGATATCGCGCCCAAGATACTCCGCGGCCTTGAGGCTCACATACTTGTGCGAGGTGCCGTGGAAGCCGTAGCGGCGGATCTTGTGGGTGCTATAGAAATCCAGCGGCAGGGGATAGAGGTAGGCGTGCTCGGGCATGGTCTGGTGGAACGCGGTGTCGAACAAGCCGCACTGCGGGACTTCCGGCATGTTTTTCGTGACGGCCTCGATGCCCTTAAGGTTGGCGGGATTGTGCAGCGGAGCCAGCGAAATGCATTCCTTCATCACACCGGTCACATGGTCGGTGACGACCACGGCGTCCGAATAGTGCTCCCCGGCATGCACCAGGCGGTGTCCCACGGCGTCGATCTCGCTTTTATCCACGATCACGCCGTTGACCTTGTCCAGCAGCGAATCGATGATCAGTTGCAGGCCCTGCTCATGGTTGTCGATCACCATTTCGCGCTTCTTCTTGGTGTACTTGGCGCTTTTGTAGGTGAAGAGGGCGATGTCTTCCCCGATCTTTTCGGCGATGCCTTCGGCGAGGACGTTCTGGGTGTCCATGTCCCGGAACTGGTACTTGATGGACGAACTGCCGCAATTGAGCACTAAAATCTTCATGGCTAACCTCGATGGTTGTTTTTCTGTGCAAGGCGCTGGAGGAGCGCGATATTGTCAACTGATTTGCCGGAACTGGTATTGGACGGGCGCGGACTTAATGCGATCCCGGCGCTGTATTCGCTCTCTGCGCCTAGGTCAGTTTTTTATCCTTCATCGAGTAGGTCAGGTTTACGTATCTCCGGTGCCATTTCAAGAGGTGCAGGGCGTTTTTGAGGTCCGACATCGTGATCTTGAGGGAGGCAAAATCGGCGGCACTTTCGTCATCGAGGCTGATGGCCTTGGTTTCGATCGCCTTTCTGATCGCCACCATAGCCGCTTCCCTGGCCAGGAACGTGATTTCCGCCGCGGAATACCCCATCACCGCTTCCGAAAAGGCAAACAGGTCCACGTCGTCGTCCAGGGGCATGCCTCTGGTCGCGATCTCCAGCACCCTTTTGCAGCCCGGCAGATTGGGCTTGCGGATCTCCAGCTTGTAGTCGAACCGTCCAGGCCTCAGCAACGCGGCATCCAGAAGGTCGGGCCGGTTGGTGGACGCCAGGACGGTGACGTTTCCGTAGTCCTTGATGCCATCCATCAGGGACATCAGTTGGTTGACCACGGTCGAATACCATTTCGAGGATTCCCCGGAGAGCCTGGTTTGGGCGATGGAATCGATCTCGTCGATGAAGATGACCGAGGGTTGGTAGTCCCTGGCTTCATCGAAGATGTCGCGCAGGTTCTTTTCGGACTGGCCGAAGTTCTTGTTCAGGATATCGGGTCCGGAAACGGGGATGAAATGGGCGTTGACTTCGTGCGCGATGGCTTTGGCGATGAGGGTTTTGCCGTTGCCGGGGTCTCCCCAGAGCAAGATCCCCCGATAGGGCCTCACGCCCAGATGCTCGTACAACTGGGGCTTCACGATGGGCAGTTCGACCACGATCCGGATGTTCTGGATGATCTCGTCCACCCCTCCGATATCGGCAAAACTGGTTTCGGGAACGTATCTCAGGTTCTGGGCATCGGAGGTCTGGGCAACGTTTTTCTGCCTGCCTTCCAATCCAGATACGCCATGATCAAAGCCAGGCGTCGCGCCTTCAGTTTCCTCCGGGGAAGAGGTTCCCAAGTGCTGGATGCCAACGGGTTCCCAGCGTTTGGCGATGTTGCTGGCGTCGTTCAGATACACCAGGCCCCAGTTATGGGAATCCGCCAGATGCACCAGCGCCGGAAGTGCCGCCACATACCTGCGGAAAAACTGCAGCTGGAAAACCGGGCAGAAATCCAAACTCTGCTTCCCGACGATCTTTTCCAGATCCCGGGTGAGGGCTTCCTTGTCGATCCGCCAGGTGTTTTTATCCAGGAATTCCCCGTATTGGTACCAGTATCTGGCGTTTTTATCAAAGGGGGTTTTGGCGTGGCGCAGGATGATCCCTTTGAACAGACGGCAGCCCCAGCATTGGGGGTTTTTGCTGTCGCAGTATTCCTCCTGGTTTTCCGTGGCCAGATATCCTTGATGGCAGGCTGCCACCGCGTATTTCTCCGGCAGTGAGAACTCCGCGGGCAGCATCTCTTTCTGGTCGTGGATCACTCGCGCGGAATCCCAGTCGCGGATGGTGTCCAGCAGTTTCCGGAACACCTCAAATTTGGCCAAAGCCTCGTGATTGCTGGTCTCCACGAGGTGCAGCCCCGATCCGGAACCAGCGGGCGTATACTTCCTGAATTTGGTAGCGTATTCCAACACTTTGAGGTAATCCGGAATATTGGGATTTCCAAAGCGGACAGCAAAATCAAAGTCCATTGCCAACCATCCTGATGTTCTTTTCTTCCCTCTGAAACGGGGCGTCATCTTGTCAAGGACTATCTGGCCGGCCTTTGCCAGAGCGTCTGTTATTCCGGCGGCGGGAATTTTCGCTTGACAGAGTTTTATCGCCCGGTTTTCTGTTGCGGAGTTAGATTTGATGCCGGAGTCACACTCCGGACCCGTATTTGCAAACCTACGATACTTGAAGGAGTATGTTATGAAAAACGTGGCACGGACATCCCTGCTCCTGCTGCTTGGTTTGATGTTCTTCCTCAGCGCCTGCGACTGGCTGATGCCCTCCGACGACGAGGAAGCCCCCTCCCTGTTGATCAATACCCCCACATCCTATTTTTCCTGGGCGACCACCAGCGCAACCCTCGATATTGCAGGCACCGCGACGGACAATGAAGAGATCAAATCCGTAAAAATCAGCGTCAACGGAGGCTCCTGGGTTTCCGCCGAAGGCAAAGCAGCCTGGTCGCTGGAAGACCTGTCTTTGCAGATGGGCGAAAACACCGTCGTCTGCGAAGCCAAGGACAAAGCCGGCAACGCAGCCAAAGACACCCTCTGGGTGACGCGGAACACGGACGTCGAATTCACCAGCGCGCCCACTTTCGCCCAAAGCAACTTCTTTGCCGGGCAAACCGGCTACACGGCAGTCATCCAGGCTTTGCAGCCAGCAGCCGGAAAAGCCATCACCTCGGTCAAACTGGCCCGCCTCAATGCCGACCTGACCGTGCTTCAGGAAGTGGGCGACCTGTATGACGACGGCAATTTGGGCAACAACGACGAGATCTCCGGAGACGGCCTGTACTCCGGCAACATCGGCATCTACGAGCAGGACCCCGGTTCCTTTCTCTACCGCGTGGTGGCCTACACAGGAAGCAAGGTTGCGAACTACTCGCCGCTTTTCCGGGTCAACGTCTTCGAGCCCATGTCCACAGCCGACATCGCTGTGCTGACAGATACTTACGACCAGATCGACGACGTCCTCAACGCCAGCACAGCCACCAGCTTGGACCAGGGCGTGACCGTGCTGAAGAACTGGTTTGAAGATCAGGAAGGCGTGGCTTCCGTCGAGGAAGTGGACGGCTCCCTGCAGATCACCTACACCAGCGGCATCACCAGCGGCGTCATCTTCTCCGAAACCGATGCCGACGGCTACATCATCACGAAAGGCGGCTCCGGAACTCCAGAACGCCAAAAGCCAAGCGTGCCCATGCACAAGCAGACCCGCGGAGTCAATCCCTACGCCGGTATGACCCCCTACGTGAACTGGAGCCTGCCCAAAACTGTGGATCCCAATGCCATCCTGGACAAGGACGTGCTGATCTGGGCGCCCTTTGAAGACGCCTTCGGCATCGATATGCGGCCTTCCCTGGAAACCATCTTCGGCAACAGCGACCTCGACCTCAACGTCGTCTCGCTCACCAATCAGGCCTGCACCATCGCCTCGCTGAACAACCTCGCCGAATACGGCACCGTCATCTTCGATACCCATGGTTCCGGCGGCGAACACATCCTCACCGGAGAACTGATGACCGCCAGCAACTTGATCGAACATCTGCTGGACATCATCGGAAACAAGATTTCCTACTTCGAGAACATCACCTACAGCAACGTTGGCGGTTTCGTGAAGAAAGGCACGGTCTACAGCGTCCGCAGCGCCTACATTGCCAGCCTTGCCGGCACCATGCCCAACAGCCTGATCTTCAACGGCTCCTGCGAAAGCTCCAAGACCCTCAACCTCTCCAATGCCTTCCTGGGCAAAGGCGCCAAGGCCTACTTCGGCTTCAACAAGATCGTCAGCACCAGCTTCTGCAAGGCCAAATGCGACGAACTCTTCCAAAAGATGGCAGTGGAATTGAAGAACAACGGCCAGGCCTTCACCGCCGGCCAATCCGATCCCGGCAGCCACCACGCAACCTACACCATGAACGCCTCCACCAACGAACTGCACTACTCCTTCGACCTCATCAACGGCGACTTCGAATTGGGCAACCTCACCGGATGGTCCAGGGAGGGCGATGGCCGCGTTATCACGCAATTGGCAGGCACGGCGCCCACGCAAGGCAACTTCATGGGCATCATTTCCACCGGACTGGGTTACACCACGAGCAGCGGCAGCATCGCCCAATCCTTCAAGGTGCCGGACTCCGTCTCCAACCTCAAGATCAAGTGGAACTTCATGTCCGAAGAGTTTATGGAATGGGTCGGCTCCCAATATCAGGACTACCTCACTTTCGCGCTGCGCGACAGCAACGGCGTGGAACACGAACTCTTCCACAATACCATCGACAGCTTCGTCGGCTTTGGCCTGATCGACGTCTCGCCGCCCGTTTACTTCGACCACGGCGACTGCTACGGCACGGACTGGCGGGAGTTCGTGGCGGATATCGTGCCTTATCGTGGCCAGGTGGTGCGCTTGATCGTACGCATCGGCGATGTGGGCGACAGCGCCTACGATTCCGCCTGTTTGCTGGACGAGATCTCGATTTATTGAGGCGTTTGAGATGCCACGGATGCTAGCGCTGCTTGCCCTGGTGGTTCTGATCGCCAGCTGCTGCGTGGCCAAATCCGCCCAAAAAAGCCAGGTAAAAGCCACGCTCTGGCAGGCTGGACAAGCCACGGAACCGGCTGAGCCCGATTCCCTGGCCGCCATTGCTTTGCGCCTGCTGGCCTCTGCGGATGACGAACTGCGCTTGATCGTGACTCCGGAAATGGTGCAGGGCATCCTGGATCAGGACATCGCGCTGGAACTCGTCTGGTCCGAAACGTTCACGGCGGACACGGCGTTTGGAGTGAAACAGGAGATCGACCGCGTCCTCATCCCTCTCACCGGAGAATACGGGCCGCCAGATGATCTGGCCTCCGCCGTCATCCTTTTCGGCGACGGCAAGGGCTATGTCACCGGCCCCAACCAAAACAACTTCGCCCGGCCGGACTTGTTGAAATTGCGGGAATTGCTCAAACTGTAGTTCCGGCGCAGGATATATCAAGAGGGAGCGGAACTGGTTTCCGCTCCCTTTTCTTCGCCTTGATTTGTAGATTGAATAAGATTGTCGCATGCCCGGAACACTGCCTTTAGGCTTTCGGTCCGCCGCGTTTACGTGGTAAAAAGCAGAAATCACGATCTCAATTGTAAGCCCCGGAGGGTGCGACATATCATAGCCCAGGGTGGAGCGTAGCGGAACCCCGGGTCAGGGACAAACATTACTTTGATGTGAATATACCCCAACCCTCCCTTTGGAAACTGCCGAATGGCAGTTACCAAAGGGAGGGTTGGGGATTTCTGAGATTTAGTGCCGGCAGCTCATGCCCCAGGGTTCCGCAAACCACCCCGTCGCCATGCTCCGCATGACGTCGAGGACCCCGGTCGCTACACCCTGGGCTATGATATGTCGCACCCTCCGGGGCTTACCCACTTGATTTGTAAGAGACTCTTTTATGACTGCTTGACCAGACACTGCCATCCCCGGACCGACCGCGTGAACGCAGTGTTCCGGCCATGCAAGGATTACCCGCTTGTCTTGATGTGCTCCGAGTAAGGGAATTCTTACCTTCCTACGTAACCGCGTCATCGAGGCTGGGCCTCGATATTCTCAGGCTCCACTGCCGCGCCTCCCCCGGTTTTCACGGGTGGTCCGGGAGTGGTTCGCCGGAGGTAGGGGTGCCAGGCCTTAGGGCGGCAAAAACACCAATTTCTGGCTCTTTTCCAAACTAAGTGGATGGAACGTGTCAGTACTACTCATCTCAATCCCATTGATAAGCCCCGGTCGCTACACCCAGGGCTATGTTATATCGCAACCTCCGGGGCTACCCGCTCAAATTGAACTTGCGCCTTCTTTTCTTCTAGCCAATTATGCCGCCCCAGCCCCTTCCGAACAAATCCTGCTTGACATATTTCAACTTGCCGGATTAACTGCAATAATACAGCGCAAAGTCTGATAAATGGAGGTCCAATGCCGCGTAAAGCCCTGATTGTTTTGGCCGTGCTTATGTTGATGGCGCCTCTGGCTCTGTCTGCGGAGGAATGGGCCACGCATACGGATGGCCAGAAAGGCTACAGCGTCCGCCATCCCGTATCCTGGCAGGTCACGAGCGACTCCGCCACGGGCTTTTTCGAGGCGCGGACCCAGCCCGACAAAGCCGCTCCCGCCAGCACTTTCTCGGTGGTGGTGACTGAACTGAGCGAACTGGACCGCAACAGCGATTTTTACGATTACATGGCCAAGGGGCAGGCGGAACTGAAGCGCGAATTTGAGGCCAACGGCTTCCGGAACATCCGGGTTGTAAGTTCCGTGGCGGACACCCTGAACGGATCTGTAGTGCACAGGCTGGAACTGCGTTCCGACCAATACGGCAGCCTCGCCATGCGCACGCAGATCGTGCGGATCAGGCACAAGAACTGGCATTTCACGCTCACATGTTCTGCGGAAGACGGCTACTACTACGATCTGGCGAGGGACGACTTCGAGGGCATGATCTCCAGTTTCCGTTTCCAGGTCAACCTGCCAGCCTACCTGAAGGACTATGTTCGAGTGCGCGCCGATCTGGACGGCCGGGAAACGGTTTGGCACTGGCAGGGCACAGTCTATGGCCTGGTTCCAGGCGAAAAACGCCGTGAACTCTTCGCGCTGGAAGGCTACTACATCGTAAGGGCGGAATCCCGCGACAACGGCTATGTGCTCGTGGGACGCGAAGCCTCGCTGCTGCTAGACCACCGTACCGGCCTGATCGCCGAAACCTGGCGCAATCCCTACACCGGCAAAGACGTCCCGGTGCTGCAGATCTTCAATGATCCGGTGAATCAGGACCTGACTTTCGAGGAGCAGGACTTCCCTTTCCTGCCCCAGATCCTGCCCCGGTCTGAATTGGGCGGCAAGCTGGCCTATTACAGCGAGATCTTTCCCTATTCCACCAATCCGCTGCAGCGCAAGGATTTTCCCCTCAATTCGCAAAACAACACCTATCAGGCCGCGGAGTTCAGCCAATACCTGGTTGACGCCGCTGACCTTGCCGGCCCTGCTCTGACGGGGGTTCCGGCGGTATATACCTTCACCAGGATCCAACCCTGGCTGCCCTTCATGCTGATGGGTGAACGGGCGGGAAACGTCGTGCTGGTGGGACGCGGCAGCAAGGTGCCGGAGGGCTTCTCCGGCTTGCCGCAGTATCTGCAGGACTATGTAACGCAGCGGCACCCGGAATTTGCCCACGCGCCGGAAACCTATACCCAGCCCAATGCCACGGCCTGGTCGTACTTCAAGAAATTGGCGGAGGCGGAGCGATCCACCACGCAGGAACTGCCAGAGCGGTGAGGACGGGCATTGCCGGCTTGCTGGAGAAAACTTTTTACCATGGAGATGAGATGAAAAGAACCATGCTTTTACTTGTTTTGGCGTTTCTGGGCGCGCTGTTGGCAGCCCAGGACTACAATCCCTATCTGAACATGATGCACAGCGCACGCTGCGCTGATGGCAACCTGAAGGTCCGATGGGACGATGTGAGCGGCAATTTCCTGGGCACCCAGTGCCTCTACAGCGCGGAAGGCTCGGCCTGGCAGCAAGCCGCTGTGGAGCAGCTCTCGGGCACCCAGATGCAAGCGCTGGTGCCTTACACCTATGGGCAGTCGCTGCGCTACCGTTTGCGCACTGAGATCACATATCAGGGCGAGAGTTTGGTGTATATGCAGACGCCGTTTCTAAACGCCGATTCCTGGCCGCCGACGCTCAACTCGTTGGGGCAGATCGGCACCGATGCCACGGGCGATTCGGTGACCGTGTACGACGACGTGCTGGATTTTACCGGCTCCTGGTTCGGCAGCACTCCGAACAAACTCTATTCAGCCCTGGGCAACGCCGCCAACTCTTTCCCGACAATGAACTCCATCACCTCCTACAACGTCTATGGCACCATCATCGCCAATCCAGCCAGCGTTGTGGACACCCTGGCTTTCGCGATGCTTTATACCTTCAACATCCCCGGAGTGATCTCGCCGGGGCTTTACAAAGCATCCATCGACGACACCGGGATGCCTTTCTACGAGCGCATCGGTGACATCCAAAGCCAGGTCCTGGGCGGAAAACTCTATCTGGCCTGCAATTGGGCCGACCTCACCGGGGATCCGGATTTCGGCGCCTGGCCCAACGCCTACAACGCCCTGGCCATATCCAGCCTGAGCATGCGCATGGCCTACAACATCGCCACCGGAGACATCGATTTCGGCATCGGCGACTACAGTCTGCCCGCCGCGCTGCTCTTTGCCGACAACCACTACGACGTGCCCGTAAACGACCTGCCCCAGGCCCTGAACCTCACAGTCAACTCCGGCTCCAATACGGTCAGCTTCGACTATCTGGATGCCAACGGCGATTTTCCCCTGCAAGCCGATTTCGTGATCACCGACGGCCCCACGGTCAGCCTGCTGCCGGAGTCTTACGACTACTCCCAAAGTGTTCATTTCACAGCGGTTCTGCCCTATTTGCCAGCCAGCGGCCAACTGCTGCTCAGCGATAACGGCGTGGACGTGGTGCAAGTGAATTGGGACGGCGTGGACGCTCCCATGGAAACGGTTCCGGCGCCCATCCTGTCTTGCCGGATGGCCAATCCGCTGCGTTGGGGTTCCACGCCTTACAGCATCGCCTTGGATGGCTTGGAGCGAGGGCCTGTCAACGTCGAAGTGTTTAACCTCCGCGGGCAGAACCTGGGTTCGCTGTATGCTGGAACTGCGGATGCCGCTGGCCTGGAACTCAATTGGGACGGGCAATTGGGCGGCAACGCGCTGGATAGCGGCCTCTATTTCCTGAGGATCACGCAAAACGGCAAGGCGCTGAACCGCAAGTTCGTGCTGGCGAGATAAGGAAGGCACCGCGCCAGTATGTTTATAGATCATGCCAGAATAGCGATCAAAGCGGGCAATGGCGGCGATGGGTCGGTGCATTTCCGCCGGGAGAAATTCATTCCCAAGGGCGGTCCGGATGGCGGAGATGGAGGACGCGGCGGCTCGGTGATCGCCTTGGGCGACGAGAACGTGAACACCCTCCTGGACTACCGCTACAACAAACTTTACAAGGCGGAAAACGGCAAACCTGGCGCCGGAGCCCGCAAAACCGGAGCCAGCGGCGCTGACATCTTTCTGCGCCTTCCTCTGGGCACCGAGGTTTTCCGCCTGGACCCAGACGGCAAGCGGGTCAAACTTGCCGACATCACCCATCACAACGAAGAGATCGTCCTTAGCCGGGGCGGACACGGCGGCAAGGGCAACTGCAACTTCGCCACGCCCACCAATCAAGCGCCGCGCCATGCCACACCGGGACGCCACACCGAGGCCCTGGACCTGGAATTGGTGCTCAAACTGATGGCGGATGTGGGCCTTGTGGGCTTTCCCAACGCCGGCAAATCCACGCTGCTGAGCGTGCTTTCTTCAGCCCGCCCCAAGATCGCCGATTACGAATTCACCACCCTGGAACCGATGCTGGGAGTGGTGCGGGTGAGCGACTACCAGTCTTTCGTGATGGCGGACATTCCCGGCATCATCGAAGGCGCGCACATGGGCAAGGGCTTGGGACACCAGTTCCTGCAGCATATCCAGCGCACCAGCATCCTGCTCTTCCTGATCGACATCGGCGCGCCAGAACCTGCCGGAGCCTTCCGCACCCTGCGTTCGGAGCTGTATTTTTACGATCCCTTCATGGATAAAAAACCCTGCCTGGTGGTGCTCAGCAAACTGGACACCATTCCTGAGGAAGAACGCCCAGCGCTGATCGAGGACATAAGCAGGCAGTTCAAAACGCAGTTCAACGTGGAGGTGCTGCCTATTTCCGCAGTCGGACAGCTCCATCTGGAGGAGTTGAAGTTCCGGCTGTTCAAGATGCTGAAAGAGCAATGAAGGACAAACTCCAGGCCTGGCTGTGCCTCAAATCCGCGCCGGGCTTGCGTTCCCGCGGAATCCTCGACTTGGTGCAAAAGTATCCGGATCCGCGCAGGTACGTTGGCCAGGCGGAGCATCCCCTTTTCCGGGATGAAAGCATTCCCCTGGAAACCAGGCGGCATCTGCAGATGGCGGTTCCCCATCCCCGTCTGGAACAGATAGCCAAACTGTGCTCGCATTACGGGATCGAACTGTTATGTTATGGTGAGACGGATTACCCAACAGCTCTGTCCAATATCGCCGCTCCTCCGCTTATCATGTATTATCGCGGGGATTTGCCCTCCACCCTGAAACAACTGAGCCTGGCTGTGGTCGGCACGCGCAAGCCCACTGCTTACGGACGTGAAATGTGTGCCAAATTGCTGGCTCCCGTGTGCCAACAAGGCGTGGCGATAATCAGCGGACTGGCCAGCGGAATAGACACCGCCGCGCACTCCACTGCCCTGAAAAATCAGGCGCGCACCATCGCCGTTTTGGCCAGCGGCGTGGAAACCATATATCCGCCCGCGAACAAGGACCTGGCAGAGCGCATCGTCCAACATGGCGCCCTGGTCTCTGAATATGAGCCGGGCACCAAGCTCGAGTCCTGGAACTTTCCGGCGCGGAACCGCATCATCTCGGCCCTGGCTCCCGCCACCTTCGTTGTGGAAGGGCCAATGGACAGCGGCGCTCTGCTTACCGCCAAATTTGCCCTGGAGCAAGACCGCGACCTGATGGCCCTGCCTGGCGAGATCAACCATCCCAACGCCCAGGGCCCGAACTATCTGATCAAGAACGGCGCCCAATGCGTAACCACTCCGGAGGACATCCTGGCCTCTCTGGGCCTGGATTCCGAGGTCAGGGACCAGCTGGAAATCCTGCCACCCATCTCATCCGACGAACAGAAGCTGTGGGACCTCTTCAAAACCGAGCAGCGCGAACTCTCCTTCGACGAACTGCTGGTCAGCACCGGCCACAGCTTCGGCAAACTCTCCACCATCCTGCTCAATCTGGAACTGAAAGGCTATCTGTCCAGAACTGGCGGTAACACCTACATCCTCGGTTGAATCATTCCGTGCGCAAATCTCTCACTCAATATAAGTAACAACTCTCCAGTTCTCTAGCGCAAACAGCGGCGTTTGCTCTTCAAGGCGCTTTCTTCAAACATATTGCTTGACACAAATCAGGCGATCATCAATTATGGCGAGGTGTTTTTACGGTCTATCGCACAACGCTAAGACAAAGGAGGTGGCTTATGAGCAAAGCCTTGGTTATTGTCGCCTTGCTCGGCATCATGCCGGGCTTGTTTGCGGAGGTGGGTTTCGGGTATTCGAACATAGCCCAGTTCGATACGATCGATCCCGTCCTCACGCTCACTTCGCCTGTAGGTAGCGAAATCTGGTATATCGGAGAAAATTACGACATCATGTGGACCGTGGCGGAAAACCACGTCCAGTTAAACTCGGTGGCCCTGTGGTACAGCACCGATGGCGGCAATTTGTTCACCAACATCAGCGAGTTCCAACCGCAATCCGGATCCTACGCCTGGACCATTCCTCCCGATCCCAGCACCCAGGCGGTTGTCCGTGTGTATGTTTCCGACACCTTTGGCAACATTGGGATGGGGGAGAACGCTTCCTTTTTCGAAATCCGCTACATGCAGTTGAAGCCGCCGGAAGGCCTGCAGATCAGCATCGTGGACGATACCGACGCCTATCTTAGCTGGATGCCGGTAACGGAAACGGTCAACGCAGTCCCGCTTCCTGCAGACGGCTACTACATCTTCCACAACGACACCACCAACCTGGACGATTTTCTGTATCTGGACACCGTCAGCACCGCTTACTTCACCCATGCCAACGCTGTGGGGCTGTTTCCCCGGTCGTTTTACTACGTCGTGGCCTTCACAGAAGATGACGCCAAACTGCCCCATGTCCAGGCTCTGATCAAGCAAGGCAAAGCTGGAGTCCAACCGCTATCCTTGCCCAGTTTGCTGAAGATTCTGGACGAACGCGCAGGAGGTAACTGACCATGAAAAAAGCGCTTCTTACTTTCCTGCCGCTTCTTTCCGCTTTGTTTCTGGCAGCCGTTCCACCCCAAGTGGACAACGTCTACACCTTCCAGCGCACCGACGGCTCAAAGATCATCGACATCTACTACGACCTCTTTGATCTGGAAAGCGACCTCTGCGACATCAGCGTACTGCTTTCCGAAGACGGAGGGTTGAACTTCACGATCGCTCCGAATCCGGCGTTTATGACCGGCGACGTGGGCCTTGGCATAGTTCCCGGCCCGGGAAAACACATCGTCTGGGACGCCGGTTCGGAAGATTTCTTTCTGGATGGCGTAAATTACGTCTTCCAAATCACCGCCGAGGACAACACGCTTCCTCCTCCGCCTGAATTCACCTGGGTGGAAGGCGGAATGTTCTCCAACGGGACCTCCAATGTGGTCGTAGGCAGTTTCGAACTCGGCGTCCACGAGGTCACGCAGGCCCAATTCACCGAAGTGATGGGCTACAATCCCGTGCTGAACTATCCTCCGCCTCAATGGCCGGATTACGGCGTGGGGGCCGATTACCCCGTTTACTATGTTTCCTGGTTCGATGCCGTCGAATACTGCAATCGCCGCAGCATGCTGGAAGGCCGCACGCCCTGCTACAGCTTCGGCGTCAGCGGCACCGACCCCAACACCTGGCCAGATGGCTGGAACGCCAGTTACGGCACCCACAGCCAGATCAGCTGCAATTGGAGCACCGACGGCTACCGTCTGCCAACTGAGGCGGAATGGCACTTCGCGGCACATGGCGGCATCAGTTCACTGGGCTATACCTACAGCGGCTCGAACAGCCTGCCCAGTGTCGGCTGGTATGCCGGCAATTCCGGCCTGGTCTCGCATCCAGTGATGCAGCTGGCTCCCAACGAGGTCGGCACTTTCGACATGAGCGGAAACGTCCGCGAATGGTGCTGGGACATCTACGGCCCCTATCAGAATGTGCCGCCCTTCAGCGATCCCCTCAGCGACCCGGATGGCGCTTTGACCGGTGATTTCCGGATCAACCGCGGCGGCTATTTCCAGGATCCCGCGGCGATCTGTGCCGTTGCAGCCAGGATGTGGGCCTATGCCAGCTTGCACGAGCCGGACCAGGGTTTCCGCCTGGTGCGCTCCGAATGGGATCCGGAGTTCATTCCTGTGGAAGGCGGTACTTTCTTCAACGGCAGCAGCGACGTGACCCTCTCCAGTTTCCAGCTGGGCATGCATGAGATCACCCAGAAGCAATACGTCTCCACCATGCACGCCAATCCATCCTTCACTTGGTATCCGCCGCCCTATTACGGCCTGGGCAATTATCATCCGGAATACTACATCAGTTGGATGGACGCCGTGGCCTACTGCAACATGCGCAGTTACGACGAAAACCTCGCCCCCTGCTACAGCTACGTCGATTCCCAGGGATATGACTGGGGCAGCAATCCCGAGAGCTGGCCGGATGGCTGGAACAACGCCTATCCGCTGCCCAGGCACGACCTGAACATCGTCTGCAACTGGGATGCCAACGGCTATCGCCTGCCCACGGAAATGCAATGGCAGTTCGCAGCTCGCGGCGGCAACATGACCCAAAACTACACTTACAGCGGCTCCAACACCCTGGATCCGGTCGGCTGGTACGCGAACAATTCCGGCGGCAGCACGCATCCCATTCAGCTGAAAATGCCCAATGAACTGGGCTTTTTCGATATGAGCGGCAATGTGCGCGAATGGTGCTGGGACCTCTATGGAACATTGCCCCCCGGTCCTTTCACCGATTACACCGGTCCGGTTACAGGCACCTATCGGGTTGCCAGAGGCGGCTGGGCTAACGATTTCGACCAATGGCCCTGGCCCCATGCCATCGCCACCCGTTTCTACGATTATTCAAACAAACACGAGCCGGATTTCGGCGCGCGCATCGTGCGGCCATTACCCCGAACCAGTAAAGATAAAAGCAAATAAGACATCCGTTTGACTCAGTCCGCGGCAGGCGCTTCCCGCCATATTGGAGGACCAATGCCGCGGCTGAGTTTTTTTTTCTCCTTGGTTCCTGCCTCGCTCCCGGCTTCTTTGCGCCATCACTGCGCGCTCATTACGGGCAAAGCGCGCAATGAGCCCGCAATTACCGCGCAATGAAAAGGGTGGTGGTGGGGTCAATCCGACGCCGGTTTGATGAAGTAAATTCAGGGTTTGTGGGTGGTTTTAGATAACATCTGATCATATTGCGGGGAAAGATATTATGGTGATGGTGTGAAGCAAATACACGCCGTGACCCCATATGTTATGGGGGGATGTTTCGGTCAGGAAGAAAGTATTGCTCACGGCCGTAACACAGCATTTACGCGGTCGTTCCGCTGCCTTCAGGCGGTTTTTAAGAGTTAATAGACCTGAATCCTAAATTATGATTGAAGTAGATAAAATACCACGTAAACGCGGCGGACCGGCCCTGGGCAACGACATTCCTGATAGAGCCTAAACCCTGGCACAGCATCCCATAAAAACATCAACATAAGGAGACCAAATTATGCGAGCCACCCGGGCAAACCTTCTGGGCGAATTCACCGGACGCCTGGACAATCTCATCTACTATCGGCGCGCACCCGGAGGCAAGATCTACGTGCGCAAGCAGTTCAAACTACAGAACCACCCTTCCCACGTTGGTTTCGCCAACGCGCAAAGGGCGATCTACGCGCTCCAGCCTTCAGCCGGCTACATCCAAAACCTTAAGGACTACCTGCCGCTCTACAACCAATTGCCGCAAAACGCCGCCAAGCGCTGCGAAACCTGGAACAACCTTTACAATAAGCTGATGTTCGCCCTGCAAAAGAAAATGCCGGAACAGGTGCTACTGGCCAATATCACGCGCGCCCAGATCAACGCGCAGGACCTGCCCTGCAAAACACTGAAAGATGCCGTGGAGGCGGATCTGCTGCCTGCGGTGAAGGGTTACGCGAGATTCACCCAGCCGCTCTGAAAATGGACAGCTTGTGCGGATGCGGCTCAGAGTTGGAAATCAAGGGCGTAGCGGTAGCCGAGGGAAAAGGTGAAGCGATTGATGCTGCCGATCTGGTAGCCTTGCTGTTCGAGGTCTTCCACGCGCTGGAACACTCCGGAGGAAACGATGTAGAGGAGGTCGAGATCGAAGCCGTGCTTTTTGGCCTTGCCGAACATGAATTGCGAGCCCAGCCCAACTGTGAAGCCCCGGAAAGCCTCGGTGCGGTCGCCCGCCACTTCATCCTCGATCACCAAAACCTTGTTCACGCCGTAGAGCAGGGCGATCTGGGGCCGCCAGGTCTTGTTGGGAGAGCCATGAAAATACTTGCCGCCCACAGAGAATCCCGCCGCGCGTCCAAAAGATCCCACTCCGGCGGTAAGAGCCGCCGCATCGAAGAAATAGACGTCGGCATTGATGCCCAAACCTCCGTAGGGCAAGCCCCAGCCCAGGCCGATGCTGCCTCTCTTGGCTGGAGCGGCCAATACATCCGCGGGCAGTTCCTGTGCGAACGCGTTCTCGGCGAGCAAAGCCGCCAGCAACAGAAAGATGCCTGTTTTGATCACGGTCATGGTTGCCTCCTGGGCTGCGCTTATCTTTGCCGGCAAGGTATCCGGACACCAGCAGAATGTCAAGGTTTTTGCGTTTTTCAGGCAGAGGCGTCCGGATTCATCAGAGGAAAACTTTTGCTTGACAAGTGCCCTTGCCTCAAAGAAAGTGCCGGGATAATCAAATGAGAGGTTAGCAGTATGGAACTCCGGCTTGAGCAGCTTCAATTCCCTTCCGACGCCAATATCATCTTGGGTCAGAGCCACTTCATCAAAAGTGTGGAAGACCTTTACGAGGCGCTGGTCAACAGCGTGCCGGGCATCAAGTTCGGCCTGGCGTTCAGCGAGGCGTCCGGACCCTGCCTGATCCGCAAAGACGGCACGGATATGGAACTGATCGACTGCGCGGTGACCAACCTGTTGCGTCTGGCAGCCGGGCACACGTTTCTGATTGTGCTGCGCGACGCCTTTCCCATCAACGTTTTAAACGCCGTCAAGGACTGCCGGGAAGTGGCCCATGTGTTCTGCGCGACCGCCAATCCGGTGCAGGTGGTCCTGGCCCAAACCGAGCAGGGTAGCGGCATTCTGGGGGTGATTGATGGTTCGCCGCCCCAGGAAATTGAATTGGATACCGACATATCCCATCGCAAGAAATTCCTGCGGGACATCGGCTACAAACGCTGAATGAATTATCGCTGCTTCATCGCCCTGGAAGCCCCTTCAGCCGTGCAATCCTGCCTGGCGGAACGTCTGCGCCTGCTGAGGTCGCAGCCCGGGGTGAAATGGGTGGAGGAACGCAACCTGCACCTCACGCTGCTTTTTTTGGGCGATGTGGACAGCGTCCGCGTTCCCGAAATAGAAAGTTGCATCGAAAGTTGCACGGCGGACTGCCGGCCTTTCCAGCTGGCTTTGCGGGGCCTGGAGATCTTTCCGTCGCGCTCACCCCGTTTGGTTTGGGCTTCTTTAGCGCAGCAGGATGCACAGCTCTTCGCCCTGCACAAGGAGCTGCTGGGAGCCTTGCGCCGCGAGGGGTTCACGCCGGATGCCAAGCCGCTGAAACTGCACATCACGCTGGGGCGGATCAAGCATGCGCTGCCTGTTTCTTTGGAGCGGGAGATCCTGGCCAGCGCGCTGGACACGAGCGTCCAGGCCTATGACACGCTCACGCTTTACCGCAGCGTGCTGAAGCCCGAAGGCCCGGTCTATCACGTTTTAAAGCAATACAAACTTACATAAAGGACGGAACAATGCAAGACAAGAACAAAGAAGTCGCCCTGAAAACCGCGATTTCGCAGCTGGAAAAGAAGTATGGCGTGGGGACCTTGATGCGCCTCGGTGACAGTCCGCAGGTGAAAGTGGACGTGATCCCCACCGGAGCGTTCAACCTGGATCTGGCTTTGGGCATCGGTGGAATTCCGCGCGGCAGGGTCACCGAGATCTATGGAGCCGAAGCCAGCGGCAAAACCACTCTGGCCTTGCACATCGCCGCGGAAGCGCAAAAAATGGACGGCATCGTGGCCTTCATCGACGCGGAGCACGCGCTGGACACCGCCTACGCCAAGAAACTGGGCGTGCGGATCGAGGAACTGCTGCTTTCCCAACCCGACGGCGGCGAACAGGCCCTGGAAGTCTGCGAGACCCTGGTGCGCAGTTCCGCGGTGGACCTGGTGATTGTGGATTCGGTGGCGGCCCTGGTGCCTAAAGCGGAGATCGAAGGCGACATGGGCGACAGCCACGTGGGTTTGCAAGCCCGCCTGATGAGCCAGGCCCTGCGCAAACTGACCGCCATCGTAGCCAAATCCAACACCGCCGTGGTGTTCATCAACCAGACCCGCATGAAGATCGGCGTCACGGCCTATATGAACCCCGAAACGACCACCGGCGGAGTCGCCCTCAAGTTTTACTCCTCGGTGCGCCTCGAAGTGCGCTTTGCCGGCGGGATCAAACTCGGCGGCACGGACAGCGACGTCATCGGCGCCAAGACGCGCGTCAAGATCGTGAAAAACAAGCTCGCTCCGCCTTTCCGCACCGTGATCTTCCCCATCATCTTCGGCGAAGGAATCTCCAACCTGGACATCATCCTGGACATGGCGATCGACATGAACATCATCAAGAAAAGCGGCTCCTGGCTGTCTTATGGGGAGATCAAACTGGGCCAGGGCTCCGAAAAGACCAAGCAGTACCTGAAGGAAAACCCCCAACTGCTGGAGGAGATCGAAGGCAAGGTGCGCGAGAAAGCCATTCCCGACGAGCTCTTCAACAGCGATAAAAAAGATGACGCTGAGGATCTGCCCCAAGACTAAAGCATCCGTTTGCATCGAACTGGACGGCAGCATCCGCGGCACTTTGCCGCTGCGGGCGCTGCCGCAGTCCTTACCTTCAGGCTTTGAGGGGGAAATCGCGGCGGAGCAGTCCGAAGCGCTGCTGCAGCAATTGCGGGAATACGCCTTCAACCTGCTGCTGGACTATCTGGCCGCGGCTGAACACAGTGAGTGGCAATGCCGCAGCATGCTGCGCCGGAGGCAATTTGACGCTTCCCTCAGCCAGAACGCCATCGACCGCTGCAAGGAATTGAATTATCTGGACAATGCCCGCTTTTCCGAACTGCTCATCAATTCCTGGATCGCGCGCCGAGCCAGCAAACGCGCCATCATTGCCAAACTGCGCGAGCAGCGCATCCGCGCTTCGGTGTGGCAGCCTCTGTTAGAGGAACTCTATCCCCGCGAACTGGCCTCGGATAACATCGTGGAATTACTGCGGAAATTCTGCGTGGCGCACCGGGATTTGCCACGTCCCAAACTCCGGGAAAAAGCCTTCACGTACCTTTATCGCAAGGGTTTTGACCTCGACGCCATCCAGTCGGCTTGGTCGGACCTGGACTGAGGCTCCGGGATCAGCCTTAAGAACTGTCCTGCCGTTTAGCTGAACTTGTTTACCATTCCTCCCATGGCAGCCATGATAGCGCCCCACATGAAGGCTACCAGGACCAGCGAAGCCGCCCACAGGATCAGCATGGCGATCGCCCAGTTCTTGCGGTTGGGGTTTTCGTTGTCGCTGACTGCCCAAACGATCATCAGGATGATGTTCGCGATCGGGATCATCAGCAGCAGGTAGGTCACCAGCCATTTGCCCACGGTCATCACAGGCGCGGATGGTTCCGGAGGCAAGGGACGGGAATACTGCGAAAACTGAGAATAGGGTTGTTGTTCCATAAGGAACCTCCAGAGAAGTTTTGGCTACTCTCTGGCTGCCGATTTTCCAGTCAAGGAATATTTGGGGGGAGTGCTCCAGGGGGTTAATAGGTTAGTGGGTTAATGGGTTAATAGGTTTATGGGGTGAGGTGTTAAAGGTTAGAAGTGAGGCTGCGCTGTGTCTGGAATCTTGTGCCTCAGTATGCTTAGCCCGTTTATCCTGTTGACGTTGCTTCCGTCCCTCTGTTTTACTCAGGTTTTTCAGACAAATCGAGGGATTCAGGCTGAGCTGGCCATTAAACCGCTATGCGTCAGCCCCTTTTGCCATATCGCCCTTGTACCCTTAATTTCAGACCCCCACACGCTTGCAATGCTGGCTGATCGGGCACTCCCGGCATCTGGGTTTGCGGGGCGTGCAGAGGGTTTGGCCGAAAGCCACGATATAGGAATTGTAAATGAGCCAATGCTTTTCCGGCAGGATGCTCCTCAGCGCCATCTCGCTTTCCAGAGGGTTTGTGGTGCGGATATAGCCCCAGCGGTTGCTGATCCGGTGCACATGGACGTCCACACATATGGCGGGCAGTCCAAAGGCCACGGAACGCACCAGATTGGCGGTTTTGCGTCCCACTCCGGGCAATTCCAGCAGTTCGTCGATCTCGGATGGAACCTTGCCGCCGAAGCGCTCCTTCAGCACTTGGGGCAGTTGTTTCAGGTGCTTGGTCTTCTCGTTGTGGAAGCCCACCTGGCGGATGATGGCGTCCAATTCGGCGGCGCTGAGTGCGTCAAAATCGTCCGCTGTCCCCACTACTTTGAAGAGTTCGGTCACCG
The DNA here is from genome assembly GCA_027318475.1 of Candidatus Cloacimonadota bacterium. Taxonomy (GTDB): domain Bacteria; phylum Cloacimonadota; class Cloacimonadia; order Cloacimonadales; family Cloacimonadaceae; genus Syntrophosphaera. The sequence continues at coordinate 23,338 of DAHVPC010000002.1, forward strand.
CCCGGGATGTGGTTTCATCCTTGGTGCGCGCGCTCAGGATCGTGGCGACGAGCACTTTGAAGGGGTCTTTGGTCTGGGCCTGGATCAGGTCCACGATCGGGGTTTTCACGCTGTGGAAATACTCCCCCAGTTCCTTCATCACTGCATCGATAGCGAATTTTGGCATGGTCACGTCCTTTGTGTAGCGTCGGAATGCTACCCTACCTGAAATATATGTTGCCGAATTTCGCGGCACGCTCATTTTGTCAACCATAAGGAGAATGCCATGTGCGGAAGATTTGCCCAGGTAGTCAAATACGATCAGCTACAAAAACTGGAGAGAGAACTGCGCCTGACCCAGTCAACCGGCCAGCTCGAATTGAATTTCAACGTGGCACCCACTCAAACAGTATCCGCGGCGATCAGCCAAACTGCCGGACGCTATCTGGGATCGTTTCGCTGGGGCCTGATCCCATCCTGGAGCAAGGAAATCCCCGCCTATTCCCTGATCAACGTCCGTGCGGAGACCATCACCGAAAAGCCCTCTTTCCGCGGCGGTTTGCAGCGCCGCAGATGCCTGATCCCCGCCACCGGATTCTATGAATGGCGCCAAAGCGACAAACAGCCCTTCTTCATCCACGCCGCTGACGGCGATCTGCTTTATCTGGCGGGCATCTACGACGCCTGGACGGATCCCAACGGTTCTTTCATCCCTTCCCTGGCCATCATTACCACCGACGCCAACCACGCCATGCAGGCCTTGCACCACCGCATGCCCGTGCTGCTCTTCGGGGATGAACGCCTGGCCTGGCTGGAAAACGAAAGAACTGACGCCCTGGACTTCCTGCCCCTGCTCAAACCCTCTGCCGACGAAGCCATCGCCATGCATCCCGTGAGCAAGTTCGTGAACAAGGTGGGTAACAACGCCGAGGAGTGCCTGCAGCCGGTCAATTCTGCTGGCTGAACGCTCTTTTACTCTCTTTGGGTGTTTCCCGCAGGTCCCGCGGATGAACAGGCGGATTGCGCGGATTTACCGCAGACGCAGTAAGCGCGTATCATATTGCCCCGTTTTTCCTTATACCCATAGACAGCCCCTTTTTTGGGAACACCCCAAAAACGTCTTCACGCTCTTCAATAGCCCCCCTCCGTATCGCCCGGCTTCAGTCGTTAGATTGCAGTACTTCCAGCACTCTTTCGAAGATGTAGCCCACATGGATGCGGTTGGTGAGGTCGAGTTTTTCCACGTCGATTTCCAAGACGGGGCCATTGTGAAAGCCGAGTTTGGCAACGTTCGCCCCGTAGGATTTGTACCAGTGGTTCAGGTTGTTGATCTCCGTAGCATTCCAGCCGCCCTCCATTTCCATTTCCCGGCCGCGCTGCTGAATGCGTTCCCAGGCCAAAGACGGGCTTCCCTGCAGAAGAATGATCAAGTCCGAGGAAGGCAGTTGCCTGTTTACGGTCTGGAATTGGGTGCCAAGGTTGTCCAGTTCGTCATCGGTGAGCAGGCCGTCGGCATGGAACTGATTGCAGAAAACCAGTAAATCCTCGGGTAGGGAACGGTCCTTCACATAGCTGCCGGTTCCGCTTTTACCCAGCCGCCGTTGCTGCGCCCGCATTTCCAGAAAATGCAACTGCAACTCATAACACCATGTTTTCTTATCGCCCAGAAACTTCTCCAGCAGCGGGTTCTCTTCCGGCTTTTCGTAGAGCGTGTTGATCTTCAGGCTGCGACCCATGATGGCCGCCAGGGTCGATTTCCCCAATCCGACGTTGCCGGCTATGGTGATCAGTTTCGGGTGTTCGGCGAGGTATGTTTCCAGTTGGCGCTCGACGTCGATGGCCTTGAGCGTGGCTTCGGTTTGAGGCAGGGTGACCCATTCGCTGATGCCCGGGCTGGATACGCGCAGTTCCAAAGTTTTGACCTGCTCCGCGATGATATTTACGGTGCGCCGCAGCCACTCCATCTTCTCCACCGCTCTTTCCGCGTTTATGACCAGGACCGGGCAGTGGACGTGATTGGCGATGAAGTCCTCATACAGATTGTTCAGCAGTTCGAGGTATTCCGCTGAAATCGCCAGTTCGCTGGCGCGGCCTCGTTCCCGGATCCTTTCCTGGAGGATGGGGACGTCCGCCTTGAAATACACCAGCAGGTCGGGCTCCTTGATCTGTTCCGTCATCAGCCGGTAGGTGCGCTGATAGGCGATGAACTCCGGCTCGGACATGTTTTGCAGGATGCGCTGGGCTTTGCCGAAGATATGATAATCCTCCGCGAGGGTCCTGTCTTCCAGCACGATCCCCCGGCAGGTCTGGATCAGTTTCTGGCGGTCCAGCCGGCCGTTGAAGAATTCGATCTGGGCCATGAACGCGTTGGCCACTGGATCTTTGTAAAAGGAATCCAGCACGATGGGATTGAATTTCTCCGGAAAGGCGAACACCCCTTCGGTGCCGTTGGGTTTGGGATACACGGAGGTCAGGACCTTGTTCAGGGGCGCGGAACTGGCCGCTTCGATGAAGGTGGATTTGCCCACCCCGATGTTTCCCACGATGCCGATGCGGATGTTCTCCATTTTTATTCCTTCCAACTTCAAATTTCTCTTGGCCCAGAGATATATTACGCCTTGTTAATCCACTTGCTGATCACGTCTCTAGCTTCCAGTAATTTATCCTGGCGCATCTGGTCAAGACAATCTTTTTGGGAAGTATCCAGCCGGACTCTCGCGTGAAGAGTAATAGCATTGTCATCCCGGGCTTGACTGTACAAAGCTTGGGGTTTAGCGACCCGGCCATCCGCACGCCTCTCCCGGACCTCTCCCGGAAACCGCGGGAGGCGCGGCGGAGGATCGGGAGCGGGTGGCGGGCCAGCCTCCGGGGCGTCTTGCCGGAGCGGCGTAAAAATTGCTTGACGTATCTAGCCTATTCCCTGATAATGATTATACTGGCAAAAACTATAGGAAAAATGCATCCCAAGGATGAACCATATGCGTAAAATGCTTGTATTAATGGGGCTTATCGCCCTTTGTGGAGTAGCCCCAGCGCTCACTCTGAACGTCAATGTGCCGGCCGGCGCTTTCACCGGCCACACCCGCGGAACGGAAACCGCGCCTCTGCTGGAACCTGGAGTTCCAGCCCTCAATTACCTACCGGTGCGCGTGCTGCTGCCCTTCGGCGAAACCGTGCAGAGCGTGAGCGTGACTTGCTCCGCGCCGGAAACCCAGCGCGGCGTGAGCCTGGACTATGTGCGGGCGCAGCAGCGGATTTCGCTTCCGGCTCCGGATCTCACCCAGCCGGATCCCGCCGTCTGGAACCTGGACGCGCCTTATCCCGCCAAAGATTTCGATTATCTGGGCATCCAAACCATGCGCGGCTTCCAAATCGCCGTCATCAACCTCTATCCCTGGAAATACAATCCCCTGCGCCGCGAGATCCTGGCCAGCGGCAGCGTGGAAATCCGGGTCGAGACCGTCCGTGACGCTGACGTGGCGCGGTCGTCCGCCAATTTCTACGCGCCCGCCCGTTCCGACTCCGACATCCGCGCTCTGGTGCTGAATCCGGAAACCGCGGCCACCTACGCCGCCGCCCCTGCCTGGCGCGACCACACTCCGCAAAGCCGCCTGATCGACCTCAGCGTACCCAAACAGATGATCATCATCACCAATACCGCCAGCGCGCCGCTCTTCCAGAACTACATCCAGTGGCGCAGCGCCCAGAACGTGAGCACCGCGGTGTATCTGACCCCCGATATCTACAGCGCTTATCCTGGCGCGGACAATGCCGCCAAGGTGCGCAACTTCATCAGCGACGCCTATCAGACCTGGGCCGCCACCTCCACGCCCCTGGAATATGTGATCCTGGGCGGTGACGACGAGATCGTGCCGGAACGCGGATGTTATGGCCAGGTGGGCGACACGGTGGACAACCGCATGCCCGTGGACCTCTATTTCAGCAACCTGGACGGAAACTGGAACGCCGACGGAGACGAACTTTTCGGCGAACAACTGGACCAGACGGACATGCTTCCGGAAGTGCACATCGGCAGATTCCCGGCTGAAACGGCGGCCGAGTTTGGCAACATCCTCCGCAAGATCCAATACTACGTGGATTACGATACTTTCAGCAACAACATCGCCGTGATGTTCGGCGAAAATCTGAACATGAACCCCGTTACCTGGGGCGGCGACTACAAGGACGACGTAGCGCTGCACATCCCCGAAACCTATTTCCTGCGCACGATGTACCAGCGCGACGGCACCTACAGCCCGGAAGGCGTATGGCACGCCATCAACGAAGGCGCGCATGTGATGAACCACATGGGCCATGCCAACGAAACCTTCCTGCTGGGACAGGGGAACAACACCATCGAGCAACTACAGAACACCGAATACGGCTTCCTCTATTCCCAGGGCTGCTATCCAGCCGCCTTTGACCAAAGGACCAGCGGCGACGGCGAATCCATCGCGGAACACATGGTCACGACCTCCGGCGGCCTCTTTTCCTTCATCGGGAACACCCGCTACGGATGGTACGCGCCGGGCAGCATCAACGGCGCTTCGCAGTTCTACGACCGGGAGTATTTCATCGGGCTTTACGAGACCCTGAACACCAGGCTGGGCCAGGCTCTCAGCTACTCCCGCCTGCAAAACCTGAACGCCGCGCTGAGCAACGACGTGATGCGCTGGTGCTACTATGAAGTGGTGCTTTTCGGGGATCCCTCCATCGAGATTAAATACCCCGATCCTGCCTTGCCGCTCCTCACTTTGGAGGACTACAGCATCAGCGACGTGGAAGGCGATAACGATGGCAGCATCAACCCCGGCGAGATCATCCGCGTCTACCCCGTGATCCGCAACCATCAGGACTGGGCTACGGCTTACAACGTCAGCGTGCGCCTGGAAAACCTGCCCGCCGGCGTGCAAAACCTGAGCGGCGACCAGGTGCTGGCGCAGCTCCTGCCCGGCCAGACCAACCCGGCGGATTTCTTTCTGCGCGTGCAATTGCCTGCCGCTGGAACCTATGGGAACTATACCTTCCAACTGGCATTGGAATCCGTGCATCCCAGCACCAACCTGGGCACGGGCATCCGGAAGTTTGACCTGAACTACAACATCACCCTCATCGACAACCGCTTTCCCTGGGATTGCCAGGTGGGAACAAAATCCGCGCCCATCGTCCATGACCTGGATGGCGACGGCAGCCTGGACATCCTGTATCAGGACGTGTTCGGCGAGGCCTATTTCATTGACAGTGAGGGCGAGGATTTCGACGGCTTTTTCTTCGGGCCGCAGATGGACATCATGCGCAGCTCCGCTTTGGGCGACATCACCGGCGACGGCAGCCCGGAAATCGTTTTCGCCAGCCGCACCGGTCGCCTTTCCGCTGCTTCCGCTGCTGGAACCCAAGTCCTGAATTACCAGGCCGGCAGCCCCTTCCTCTTCACCCCCGTGATCGCCCGCATCGACAACTCCGGCACTGACAAAGTGATAGCCGGTTCCCTGAACGGAAACCTACACGCCGTCAATGCCGACGGCACGCCGGTCAACGGATTTCCGGTCAATCTGGGCGCCGCGTTCTACTCCGAACTGGCAGCCGCGGACCTCGACTCCGACGGCCTGCTGGAGATCATCGCCGGCACCCAGGACGGCAAACTGCACATCATCAATGGCGACGGCAGCGAAGCGCCCGGATTCCCCATCCAACTGGACGCCCCGATCACCGGCTCGCCCGTGATTCTGGACAACAACGACATCCTGGTGGGCACGAACAGCCACGCGCTGCTGCTTTCCCACCAGGGCTACATCCATTTCAACGAACCGATCGCTTCGCCCATGGCTGGTGGAGCGGTGTTGGCGGATATGAACGGCAACGGCGACCTGGAACTGGTGTTCGTCACGCTGAACGGAATGCTCTATGTGATGTACCAGAACGGCGATGTGGCGCCAGGCTTCCCGGTTGAGTTGGGCGCCAATTTCAACACTCCGCCGCTGATCGCCAACCTGGACGGCGACTATTACCCGGAGATCCTGCTCAGTTCCTACGTGAACTCCGTGTATGGCTACAATCAAGACGGCACTCCGCTCGCGGGATTTCCCTTCATCACCTCCTACAATGGCTGCACGCCCGCCACGCTCTGCGATTTCGACGGCGACGGCATGCTCAAACTGGTGAGCGGTTACTCCACCGGAGTGCTGATGCTCAATCTGCGCCGCCCGGAAACACCCATCATGCCTTGGGTCACATACAGGGGTTCGCTGAAACGCCAGGGCAGTTATGCCGGCACCGGCTATGTTTCCGGCGACGATCCCGCCGTTCCAGCAATTTCAACGCAACTGGCGCAGAACTACCCCAATCCCTTCAAGCCCAGCACCACCATCGCCTATCAGACCGCCAAAGACGGCTCTGCCAAACTCTGCGTTTACAACCTCAAGGGCCAGTTGGTGCGCGTGCTGCAGGACGGCAACCTCGCCAAAGGCGCGCACAGCGTGGTTTGGGACGGGCGCGACGCCAATGGCAACGCCGTTTCCAGCGGAGTGTACCTTTACCGCCTGCAGAACGGCGGCACGGAACTCACGCGGCGCATGCTGCTGTTGAAATGAAGAATACAACCTGGTTCCAAGATCTGAATAAGCCGCGGAAAAACACGGCAAAGCGCGATTTTACACGGATCTCCAGCAGGCTGTCTGTTTCCGCGGGAATCGACTTTTTCCGGGTGTTTCCGCGTTCCCATCAAGGTTTGAATACACAATAAACATATAAGGAGACTACCATGCCCAAAGTATTGATCGCCACCGAGAAACCCTTCGCCGCGGAAGCGGTGCAACTGATCAAGGCCGAATTGGACGCCGCCGGATATCCCCATGCCTGGCTGGAAAACTACACGGACGTGAATGACTTCCATGCCGCCGTAGCCGACGCTGAGGCCCTCATCATCCGCAGCGACATTGTGGACGAAGCCGTCCTCAACGCCGCCAAACTGCTCAAGATCGTGGTCCGTGCCGGAGCCGGATATGACAACATCGACCTCAAAGCCGCCACAGCGCACGACGTCGTGGCCATGAACACCCCCGGCCAAAACTCCAACGCCGTGGCCGAACTGGCGCTGGCCATGATGATCTACATGGCGCGCGGCAAATTCAACGGCAAGAGCGGCACCGAACTCGCCGGCAAGAAACTGGTGCTCTACGGCTTCGGCTTCGTCGCCCGCTACCTTGCCAAAATGGCCCGGGGCATCGGCATGGACGTCTATGCCTACGATCCCTACCTGAGCGCCGAAATCATGACCAAGGAAGGCGTAACGGCCCTTTCCACGGTTGAGGACATCTTCAAGACCGGCGACTTCATCTCCCTGCACATTCCCGCCACAGCCGAAACCAAGAAATCCATCAACTGGAACCTGCTCAGCCTCGTGAAACCCGGCTGCATCCTGGTGAATACCGCGCGTAAGGAAGTCATCGACGAGGAAGCGCTGCTCAAGGCCTTCGCCGAAAAGAAGAAGTTCCGCTATGTGAGCGACGTCGAGCCGGAATGCCACGCCCAACTCCTGGAAACCTACGCCGACCGCTATTACTGCACCCCCAAGAAAATGGGCGCCCAGACCGAGGAAGCCAACATCAACGCCGGAGTCGCCGCCGCCAAACAGATCGTGGCCTTCTTCGAGAAAGGTGACAAGACCTACAAAGTGAACTGAACCCCGGTTTCCGGAGTATAAGCATCAAACCCCCGTTGGTAAACGGGGTTTTTTTTCAGAGCAAAGAGCAAAGATGATGTCCACGAATTGAACGAACTTAAGGGAGAGGCGGAAGAGTGGAAAGGTGAAGCAGTGTTCCGGTCTGTGTTTCCCCTTTCCATCTTTCCACTTTCTCCGTCTTTTTCTACCTCAGTGTCTCTGTGTTGAATAGTCTTTTCCTCTGCCTTTCTCCGCTTTGGCTCCACTATTCTCTGTGTTAAAAAAACCGCGTGAACGCATTGTTCCTGCCATGTGCAACGCATTTTTGCAGTAAAAAAACCGCTGCGCTCCCGTCATCACTGCGGTATCACTGCGCGGTCATTGCGCGCTTTGCCCGTAATGACCGCGCAATCATCGCGCAATGGTAACGGGAGCCGGTTGACGGGTGAACAGGACTGGAAGGCTGAACTTACGTTTCATGCATGGCCTATAATGCTGCCCAATATGCGGAAGGCATGGCCGGGATGAATCCAGGCAAGATTAAATAAAATAATTCTTGACATTTTGCGCCAAGCGCACAAGTTGCGAACGGTTTTCTTCCGTCATAGTTGTCTGCGTGGCGGATGTTTTGAGAATCCTCAAGGCCAGACAGGCAGTTCTGCCGGCGCTCCTCTGCGTTGTGTGGCGGGATTCGCAGGCGTTGTATCAACCGAGTCGCGAGCGTATGGAGGTTCAAATGAAATACGTAAGCCTGGCACTTGTTGTTGTATTTTCCCTGGCAGGCAGTCTGCTTTATGCCCAGCAAACCGGCAAGGACCAATCCGCGGTCAATTCAGCAAACAGCACTTTGAGATATCCGGCGGTCGATCCCGATGCCTATGAAAACGACGATACATCCAACACCGCCCAAGCCATCCAGATCTATTCCACCCTGCACACCCAGAACCACACGATCGATTCTCCACCTCCTGCTGCGGACCTCGATTGGTTCAGGTTTTACGCGGAACCGGGCAGGACCTATTACTTCTGGTCCACCGGCTCCACCAACACCGGCATCGGTTTGCTCGAGGATAACGGAACCACCCAGCTCGATTCGGATGACGACAGCGGGGACGGCAATAACTTCTTCCTGCAGTTCGAGCCTGTAAGCGCCGGGTATTACAAACTGCTCGTTTCCGGTTACGCCGCGGGCTCCTATGTGTTTGCCGCCCTCTACACCAACGCTGATCCCTTTGAGCCGGATGACCTGCCCACCCAATATACGGAACTGGCGTTGACCCCCTCTGCGCAAACCCAAGCCCACACCCTGCATTGGAAATCCGATGCCGATTGGTTCGGTTTCCAGGCTGAAGTGGGCAAACTGAGCATCTTCCTGACCACTGGATTCACCAATACCAGCGCCTGGATCTATGCCGACGACGGCGTAACCCTGCTGGCTTCTGCAGAAAGCGGAGGCACGGAGAGCAATTTCTCATTGGTGTTTGATCCCGGCTACTCCGGCCACTATCTGCTCAAGATCGGCAGCAACAGTGCCGCGGAAGTAGGACCCTATTTGCTCAGTTACAGATGGGGCATGTTGCCGGATGCCTATGAGCCGGACGATACGATCGCGCAAGCCTACGCCCTGGACATCCAGGCCGCGGAACAGTCTCAGCCCCGCAACCTGCAATCCGACACCGACCAGGATTGGTGCGCGTTCACGGTCCAGGTTGGCTACACCTATTCGTTCTGGTCCACTGGGCCGACCGATACCCAGATCTGGATTCACGACACCAGCGGCTACTGGATGCTCGATTATGATGACAACGACGGCGAGGGCTCCAACTTCCGTTTACGTTACACCGCCACCACCAACGAAGATCTCATGCTCAAGATCGCAGGCGTTTCCGGTTCTGCGGGCCCCTATTGGTTTCATTACGCCAGATCACGGACTTGGGGCAACGATTGGGTTTGGGCGGCCAACGCTCCAGGCAGCGGAGAAGTGCGCGCGTCAGCCACGGATCCCGTCTCCGGCTGCACTTACGTGACCGGCAGTTTCACAGGAGCGGCGACCTTCAGCGCCACAACCCTCTATGATCTGAACCTCGGCGATATCTTCATCGCCAAGATCGATCCCGCGGGAAACTGGCTGTGGGCGGTCCGAGCCGGAGGGTATTATCCGGATTCGGGCACGGATATCGCGGTAAGCTCGGATGGCAGTTATATCTACGTCAGCGGATACTTTCAGGGAGCTGCCGATTTCGGGCCTTTCGCGCTATCCAGCAACGGTTACTATTCTGATTCCTTTGTCGCCAAACTAAGCAGTTCCGGCAATTGGATTTGGGTTGCCCAAGCGGGTGGTAACGGCACAGGTAGAGCCGAAACACTGTGTTTGGGCTCTGGTGGCGATATCATCGTGGCTGGGCAGTGTTCCGCCGGCACTTATTTCGGGACGGCATACATGGCTTATAACTGCAAATACATCGCCAAACTGTTCCCGGACGGTAACTGGTTCGGAGCGGCGCCAGCCGTCTATACAGACAATAGCGGCGGCAACGACATGAATCTGTGCGCGGGTTCAGACGGCTGCTTCTATCTTGCCGCGGCCTTTCACGGCACTGCCCATTTCGGAAGCATCACGCTGGTCAGCACGGCAACCGGCACGGACACCTTCGTTGCCAAATTCGACTCCAACGGAATTTGGCAATGGGCTGTCGATTCAAACGCGCTTGGCACCTGCTTGCCGATGAGTATTTGTTTCCAGGGTGACGCCTGCTACTTAACGGGATCTTATGATGGATCGACCTATTTTGGAGATTATGCTCACCTTAGCGGCGATAACGATGTTTTTGTGGCGAAGATCGATACCGCCGGCAACTGGATCTGGGCTGTCGGAACAGGTGACTGGGAATATGACTATGGCTACGATATCTGCGCCGATGCCAACGGAGTTGTGGTGGTGGGGCACTTTAAGGGCACAGCCCAATTTGGAGCAGTTGAACTGGTCGCCGACGTTGATTGGGGCGATGTCTTCGCGGCCAAACTCAATTCCTCCGGAAATTGGATCTGGGCAACTCAAGCCGGAGGATCAGGATCTGACGAGGCAAAAGCGGTCAGTTACCATCCTGCCTCGGGGAAACTATCTGTTGCAGGACGCCACACCGAGACCTGCGATTTCGACACTTTTTCGGTGACCGGCAGCGGATTCTTCGTTGCCCAACTCAGCGATCTCGCTGCGCCTCCAGGAACGCCACTGGCGCCGCAAAACCTGGATGTATCCTGGTATTCCGTGTTCGATCCCTGGACTCATACTTCGTTCGTGTATGAAAAAGTGACTTGGAATCCGGTGACGCTGGATACCAACGGGCTGCCTCTGACGCCGAGTTTTTACAACGTCTATTACGCGGACCTGCCTTACGTAACCTACTCCATGCTGGGAACGACCACCGTCTGTGAGTTTTCCCGCTTGCTGGGTTCCGCCCATATGCCCATGCCGGCTCGTGGATTCTACTACATTAAGGCGGTCGCGCCGTAAGGTGCCTCATTTGAACAGGCCTTGCACGCCACCTCTGCTCCGTTTCCTCTGAGGTGAAAGATGCTTTTGCTGCCTCACTCTCCGTAGATGGAAGTAACCTTGTAAAACCTGTAGACTCCGCTCTCAGGAGCCGACCACTCGCTCGGGCCGAAAGTGCCGCCGAGGTCTTCCGCCCAGGTTCCTTCCGGAAGCGGAGCCGAATAGACCTTGTAGGTTTCGATGCCGTAGAGGTCTTGCCAGGCCAGGGAAACCACGCCATCGGCAACGCTGATGGTCAGGAAAGCCGGAACGCCGTCGGAGAACTGGCAACTGGCGGGAAAGCCCCAGGCTCCTTCGCTGTTTTGGCAGCGGATGTAGAGCGTGTGGTTGCCGTGCTCGACCGGTCCGATGTAGAGGGGCAGGTTCACGCTTAGGGAAGCGCCGTTGGCCACCTCCACTCCGGTCCCGTTGCCGAAGCCGGGGTCGCTGTCGATGAAGTATTCCAGCCGGGTGATCTGTGCTGCCGGCGCCATTGCGGGGTAGGGGATGAAGAACACCAGTTTCTGCGGCATGCTCCAGCGCCCTCCATTGTCGCGGGCGCGCACCAAGATACGGTGAATGCCGGGGACCAGCGCGGCGGTGCCGATCAGTTGGTCCAATTCCACAGCGTTGCGGCTGTAGATCGGAGTTCCGTTGCCAGCGCCGGGATCGGCGTCGAAGAAGTACTCGACCTCAGCCACTGTCCCTTCCTCAAAAGGTGGAGCGTCATAGGGGATGTAAAAGACCTGGCTGCGGGGCAGGCTCCAAACTCCCCCGTCATCTTTGGCGCGCACGTAGAGACGGTGGATCCCGGGAACCAGCGCGGCGGTGGCGATCACTTCATCCAGTTCCAACGTGTTGCGTCCATAGAGCGGGATTCCGTTGCCCGGTCCGGGATCGGCGTCGAAGTAGTATTCGAGTTCCGCCACGGTCCTGGGTTCGAAGGGCGGAGCGTCGTAGGGGATGAAGAAGACCTGGCTGCGGGGCAGGCTCCAGAATCCTTCGTCGCTGCGGGAGCGCACATAGAGGCGGTGGATCCCGGCGTTGAGCGAGGCGGTGCTGATCGACTGATCGATGTCCACGGCGCTGCGCCCATAGATCTGGATTCCGTTGCCGGGACCGGGATCGGCGTCAAAAAAGTACTCGATGTGGTCCACCACTGCCAGGCAGAGCGCCATCCCGCCCAGCCAGAGAACCAGCGCGGCTAATAGCGGCAGTTTCATGGTCATTCCTTCGCCACGGAACTCAGTTTCCGCTTTGGGCTTCGATATGCACGTCCAGGTTGCCGTCTTCGTCCACCACCGGGGGACACGTAAACTCGGTGATGCTGGGCAGGCGCGTGAGGTACCAGAGATCGTTGAAGGGCGTGGCGCCGCCGTAGATGCCGATGTCCTCGCCGTTAAAACCTGCTCCAATGGCGGGGGATCCAGCGACCAAGTGATAATCCCCGGCGTTGACATCCTCCATCACGGTGGATAGATCCACGTTCTGCAGGTTGCCGGTGCCGCTGATGTTGGTGGAACTGCCTTCGAAGATACAGTATTGGAAATCGTAATAAGAGGCGTTGATCGCGATGACCTCCATGATGCAATTCACAAAGTGCAGATCGACGGGGCCGCTATAACCGCCATGCAGCGTATGGCTGCCTTCGCCGCTATTGACAAAGAGGCAATTTGTCAGATAGCAGCTGAGATTGTTGTTACCGCCAGTATCGATATGGTTCACATTGCCGCTGAACACGCAGTTGGCGCAAGTGGCGTCGGTCCGTGAGGCAGGCTGAAAGAAACCATTCAGAGTGCAGCCATGGATCAGAAATCCCGTGGTGTTTGTCGATCCGGCTCCCACATACACCGCACTTTTGCACAGACAGTCTTTCAGCTCGGAATTGGAGGCCTGTAAACTTATATAGCTGTCAAACCGGCAATTCACATAGTAGGCCTGATAAGTGTTGGTGATCCCATTGTACAGGTGCAAACCGCTGAAAACGCTGCCTACTCCTCCCGCCTGGTTCACATACAGATTGATCCGGGAGGTGGGCAATGCAGGATTGTCGGGATTGAAACCGCCTCCGATCACGGTAAGCCGTTTCCCCAGCCCGCCTTCGTTCCAGCCGGGGCCGTAGTCGTAGGGCGAGGGATACAGATAGATGGTATCGCCGTCCGCGGCGGCGTTGTAGGCGGAGATCCAGGTGCTGTACTGGCCGGTGGGCCGGATGTTGTTATCCACGGTAAAACTGGCTGCGGATAGCGAAATTACCGCGAGGGTGGCGATGAGGGCAAAGACGAAAACTTTCATGGTGCAACTCCTTACAAGGTGTTGGTGGGCTCAGGCGCAAGCCCCAAGGTGTTCCTGCCATTTCCTGAGCCCTGGGGCAAAGACAGCGGTTACGAATGTCTTTGTCAAGGTTTTTATTTGCTTATTCCCGCTACTTAAGCAGAACCATCCGTTTAGTGATCGCTGTTCCTTTCGCTGAAAGCCTGTAGAGGTAAACTCCGCTGGCCACCGCTCTGCCAAGTTCGTCTGTGCCGTCCCAGTTGAAGGTATGGATGCCCTGGTGCAGATCGCCGGACCAGACAGCGCGGACCTTTTGACCCCGGAGGTTGTATATCTGCAAGTCAACGGACATGGCGTCCGGAAGACTGATCCGCAGCGTTGTGGATGGATTGAATGGATTGGGGTAGTTCTCCAGAGCGATGCCGTTCGGTGCGGGCACGCCAGGGTCGTTGCCAGCCAGGACACTTAGGTCGTGGATGCCGATGCCTGTAGTTTCCCGGTGCGTGGCGTAGAGCAGGTTTCCGTCCGTGAACATATCCCAGGTATTGTAGTTATTGGGATAGCGCTTGTAGAGCAGTGGCGCTGCGGGATCGGAGATATCATAGACCAATATCTCATGCCAATAGTAGTCCGCGGTGTAGAGCCGGTTTCCCTGCACCTGGCAACGGAGAAAGGAGTTCACCGCGTGGGGTGTGAGCGTGCCCAGTAGAAAGGGGTTATCCGGATCGGCAATGTCGATCATCAGCACGCCAGAACTATCCACCACATAAGCCACGGAACCGGACACCGCCACGGATTGACCGTTGTCGAGGTAGAACAAGCCCCTCTGGGCAGGATTGTGAGGATTGGAAACATCGATCAGGCGTAGCGATTGCCATCCCACGAGGCAGACGATGTTGCCGGCCAGGGCAAGCGCGAAGTGATACCCCGGGGGATTGTAAGAGCCGATCAGGGCAGGATTTGTGGGAACAGCCACATCGAACACCTTCAGGCCGTAGAAGTGATCAGTTACATAGGCGTAGTTGCCGCTTACAGCCAATTCATCCGCTTGATCCTGGACGGGCAGATACCCCATGAGTACTGGATTGGCGGGATTTGCCACGTTCACGATCTCCAAGCCTCCCGCATTGTCCCAATAACCGCTGGAGAGATAAAGCAGATCGCCCACTTTCACGATGTCGTTCAGGCGGCGCCCGGTGTTTAGGGTTCCGAGGGGCAGAGGATTGGCGGGGTCGGCCACGTTATAAGTGCGCAGTCCCGCGCTTTGATCGGTCACATAGGCGATCCCGTTTTCTGCAATGACCGCGCCGGCTTCGCCATCAGTCTGGATGGTGCCTGCCAAGGTGGCGTCATGGGGCTGCGTCACGTCGATGATGTACAGGCCTCTTTGCGAGTGCGGAATGTAGGCGTAGCGGCTTGTCGTGCTTAGATATCCGCATCCGAGTACAAAGAAGTATCCTTCCAAAACGGGGTTCTGGGGATCGCCGACATCGACGGAGCGCAGGCCGAAGGCGTTCTGGATCATACCATACAGGATGTTTCCCTCAAGGGACAGGGTATCCAGCCAAACGCCGGCAAGTTGACTAAGCAACACAGGATTGGAGGCATTACTGAGATCGAATATGTACAAGGCGTAGGAACTGACGTAAGCCAGACCATCCCGCACCAGCACGTCGTAGGCCCAATTGGGAAGGGGATAGTCAAACAATTGTTGCGGCGCCAGCGGATTGCTCACGTCAAAGACCTTCAAGCCCTGGATGTCCGCTACGTAGAGCCTGTTCCCGGCCGCGCAGATGCCATTGGTACAGACCGGCAGGGCATGCCGGTGCAGCAGGAACGGCGCGCCGGGATCGGAGATATCCATGATGTCTACACTGTAATAGGAATTGTATTCGTCCTCGTAACTCCAGAGCAGATAGAGCCGGTCGCCCTCCAGCGCCATATCCAAAACATAGCCGGGGCAATCGGTAGTGCTGGACAGGAACAGGTTTTCGGGCTGTGCAATCTGGAAAGCCTGCAGGACATAACTGAAGTATCCAGTTGATCCCAGAGCGTAAATATGGTCTCCGTGGATCTGGACCCTGAACATTTGATAGCCGGTGGAGACGGTGGTGAGGGTGAAGGGGTTGATGGGATCAGTCAGGTCCAGCACGCGCAGTCCATCATTTCCTACGGCCAGATAGCCGATGTTTCCGTTGATGGCGATCTCACCGGTATAGCCGGTTCCGGGATAGTATCCCGCCACATGGAACACAGCGCCAAGCGGCAACATCACCGCAAGCAGGAACAAGCACAGGGCTGGCTTTCTCATCGTATCCTCGCAGGCTGGTCTATTGTATCCAGCAGAATATCAGCGGCGATTATTTGTCAATATATATTTCCAGTGGTTGTTGCTCAACGCTGAGGCGCAATATTGGAGCGACGGTTTCGGCGGGTTGTTTCACCGCAAATTAGGGATAAGGAGTTTTCCGCGAATCGCACGCTGGAATGTGTTCAAAATGCGTAGTAGGGATAGGGGTTGAGGTCGGAACACTGGCCTGCTTCCTTCTAAGTCAGCCATCTGCCTGGCGAGGTTCTTCGTAGCGGTCGTTCCCTGGCCAGCAAACGTTTTTCGCCGGGAGGAAGGGATCGCTCCGGCGACCATTGCGGGGTCATTGCGCGCTCATTGCGCGCTTCGCCCGTAATGACCGCGCAATGATGGCGTAATGGTAACGGGAGCCGCGATGGAAGTTAGTTTTGATTTCGGTTGGAAAGAGCCCCAGAGGGAGCGTCAGATCATAGCGGCGGGTGCGTGCAACGAAGGAGCGAAGCCCCCCGATACTTGCGTCTCTCACACAAAAAAACCCCGGCACGAAAACCGGGGTTCGCTATCTAAACTGATTACTCTTTGAACTACTCGCTGGCCGTGATGGGTTCCACGGACACGAATTTGCGGTCGGCGCCGCGGGTCTCGAATTTCACATGGCCTTCCACCAGGCTGAACAGGGTGAAGTCCCGTCCCATGCCGACGTTGGCGCCGGGGTGGATTTTGGTGCCTTTCTGGCGGACGATGATGCTGCCGGCCTGGACGTACTCACTGCCGTGCTTCTTCACTCCGCGGTATTTGGGATTGCTGTTGCGGCCGTTACGGCTGCTGCCAACACCTTTCTTGTGTGCCATTTCAAATCCTCCTAAACCCGGATTCCGGTGACTTTGATGCTGGTGTATTGCTCACGGTAACCTTTCTTCACGCGGTAACCTTTCCGTCTGTGGGTGTGGAAGATCACCTTCTTCTTGCCTTTACCGTGTTCGATCACTTCGGCAAGGACTGCTGCGCCTTCTACTACGGGTTGCCCGACCTTGATCTCCTCTTCGTCGCGAAGCAGGAGCACCCTGTCAAATTCCAGGGTCTGGCCAGGTTCCGCCGTATTCAGCAGGGGAACGCGCAGGATGGCGTTGGCTTCGGCCCTGAACTGAAATCCTTTGATATCAACGATGGCGTACATCTTGACTCCTTGTATTTTTACATAAGAAGTCACCTTTTTTGGCGGCCGGATATCCGTCAAGCGGAAAGTTCCGCCTGGGCAGTTTGGAGTTCAAGGCGCTTGGGAAAGTATGCTCGAATCCGAAAAGCCCAAGAGCGCCTTGGACTTCAAACAGGCAAAGATATGGCTCACTATGCATTTCATTGCCTGGCAACTGCTTGAAGTCCAAGCCGGCCCTGAGCATAAGTGAGGCGACGAAAGCAGCTTAGCCGGCTTGAACTCCAAGGCTGCGAGAAAGTTGCGCTCCGGCGTTTGGAGAATATCATAAAGATTGGAATAAATAATGCAAAGATATAAAAACATCCTTGTCAAAGACAAGGAAACCCCGGGAGGAACGATGCGAGTATTTGTGTTTTCGATCCTGGCTGCCATGCTGTTTGGCGTGGCTGGAGCGGTGATCACGCCATTCACGCAACTTGGCGGCGGGCATTTCGCCGGCAAAATGGGGACCTACGCGCAAGGCGACACGCTGGCGCTGGTCTATTACAGCAAACTCAGCCCCAATCCGGATGATCCCGGGCTCATATCCTTCAAGATCAGCACGGATGGCGGCACAAGTTGGAACTACAGTCCGGTCGCCTCGGCTGAAGATTGCCTCACTCAACCCACGCTGTTTTACTCGCCGGAAGAGATAATCGTTACTTATACCAACGGGATGGAACGCAGATTGGCCAGATCGACGGACGGCGGTTCTTCCTGGCAGGCGTATCCCACCGATCCGGAATATGTGCCGGCGCGGACCTTTGAGAACAGCCCCTATATTGAGCGGCGGGATGGCGAACTGAAACTCTTCGCGCTGGATCTGCCCTATCCGGAATACGCGCAGGATGAATACAGCCATCCGGACTATCCGGACCTGTTGCTGGCGCCGCAATACTACTCCGCCACGGAAGAATCCCCGAACGAGACCCCCGTCTATTTCTGGGGTCCGGATGTGATCGGCGGGATCGTGCGCAGCAACAGCGACATCTGGATCAAACAGGCTGGAGGGGGCACGAACAACGGCTGGCCCACCTTCCAGGCTCCGGTGATCACCAGCGGCGAGATTCAAATTTTCAACGGCGCTTATGATGAAGATCAAGTCTTCCAGGGCGGATTGATCGAACACGCGCCGGCTCTGGAATGGGAAATCCCTTATGGCAGCGACGTGGCCCAGATCGTGGGCCCGCTGACCTACGATCCCGACCGGATCGTGATGGTGACGGTCAATGGCGGCACATACGAAGCCATGTTGGGCCAGATCTCTGATCCTTACCGGATATTCGCCGACGTTTATTATCCTTATCCGCCCGGAGATACGGAGGACTACCTCTTCCGCAACAACTACGATGTCCGCGACACGGTCTGGACCCCTTTGCCCGGTGGAAACTGCGGCAGCAGGACCCTGTGGGTGAACAGCAAGCTGTGGATCCGGGGAACCTTTGCCACTAGGCAGACTTGGGCGTCCGCGGATACGATCTGCATCATCGGCGATATCCTGCTCACCGGCACTCCTCCCGGCACAGATCCCGCCACCAATACCAGCGACCTGGTCAACCTCGTTTCGGAAAAGAGCATCGTGCTCAAATATGGTTATAAGGACCCCGTCGATTCCCTGCGCTACCATCCGCTTTGCCGTCCAGACACCGAGCCCTCGCGCATCTATGCCAACCTTTACGCATTGGGCGATGGAGCCGGAAATCCGCGCCGGGACGGTGTTTTCACCTTCGAATACCAGCATCCGCATCCATCGGTGCCGGCAGTTTATTACCTCCAAAACAATGTGCCCACCTATTACGACAATATCGACCTGCACCGCTACAGCTTTCCGCAAACTGCTGCCAATCCCTGGCCTTCTGCTCCGGGCAACCCCAATCCGCCCAACATCATCGACTACCCCTGGTATAATCCGCTCTGGCCGGAACGCACGCCTTACCTGGAACGCGGAACCCTCCAGCTGTGGGGCAGCGTGAACCAACGGCGGCGCGGATTTATGCACCGCACTTACTACGATACGGAATACCCCAATCCCAACGGTGTTTGGAACCAGGAACTGGATCTATGCGGTACAACCAGCGCGCCCAACTCTTCCTACACCGATCCGGTATTCGGAATACCGCTGACCACCACGAACTATCCCGGCGCCACTGGTTCCGGCATCGGCTACAAAAAGGATTTCCGCCTGGATAGCCGCCACACTCTCGACGATCTGGACAATGGTCCGGCAGCTGACCAGCAGAGCCTGTGGAGGCTGGGCTTGAACCTGAGTTCCTGGGATGGCCTGGCTGAAGAATTCGCCAGCTACCACCGCAAATCCCAGAACCTCCGCAGCCGCAGCAAATGCTTTGCCCGCCGGGGTAACAACGCCCTCTACAGCGTGAACGACCTGCTGCTTTTTGCCGCCGGAGATTCGGTCGCCGATTGGTCCGCCAGCACTGTGGAGGATGGAGAGATACGCGGCCTGGCCTTGTCCGTAGAAGGCGCGGCGCTGGTCTATCAGCACCAGACAACTGCCACGGGCTCCACAATGCTGGTCCGCGATCTCGCTGCTGGCACTGGCAGCGTTGCTTATGAATACACGTACCCCGTCAGCACCTCGCTTAACGATGTTGCCATTTCGGAGCCCTGGAACAGGATCTGGGCTTTTTACGAAACCAGCGGGCAGATCAGTGTGTGGAAGACGGAGTTTGGCGAATATTTAGCACAGGTGGATAGTTGGCCGCTGAACGGAATCGACACCAGCCTCTACGATCTGGCCAATTCCCGGCTGTATGTGGCTCCGTCAGGTCCGTACACCTACGAGGTTTTCCTCTGGTTGCGCGCCTTGGGAAATGAACCCAACCTGCCGGGAACGCTATTCTATGCCCGGGCTTATTTTACGACCGCCAACGTCGATCCCGCGGTTCCTTCCGTTCCCTCCGCGCAACTGGCCGCCTGGCCCAATCCGGCCTCGCAATTCCTGAACGTGAAAGTGCAAGGTTCCGGAGCCGCGGTTCCCGTTGTGGAAGTGTATAACCTCCGGGGCCAATTGGTGCGCCGTCTGGAACTGACTGGTGGCAAGGCGTCCGGCGAGTTTGATAGCAGCTGGGATGGACGCGACTCTGGCGGAATGCAGGTTGGCCGGGGTATCTACGTCCTGCGTTTAAAACTTGACAGCCTGCCCGTGCTCAGTAAGAGAGTGTGTTGGCTGTAGAATACCAGGCAACGCCTGACCATGATAAAGTGAGGTTTAAGATGAAAAAAGTGGTTTTGCTCTGCGGCTTGCTGCTTGTTACATTAGCGGCATCCGCCAATCCTGTGATTGCCCGGATGATCGCCCGGGTTTGGTTCGACGCCGCCGATAACTTCTACCTAATGGTCGGCGAAGAATCCGTATATTATCCTTCGCTGGCCACCATGACCGTGAGTACCATGGCGGGGATGTATGCCTTTCCCGCGAACTACACTCCGCCTCCAACAGATGTGTATGTGGTCAACCTCTCCCAAGTGATCCCCGGTTTAACGGTCCAGCGGGATTCCGACTACTTCAGCCTGAGTTGGGATGGGTATTCCGAAACTGTGCATTGGGGTCCGGAAGTGAACCTGATCAACGACCTGCACGCCCTCACATCCGGCCAGTCCGCAGTCCAGGTCAGAGTTTACATCTATCCAGGCTGGGCCTACAATTCCTGGGCCAAGGACAACAGCACCACGGGAACCAGCGCCTATGAACCGGCATTGAACTGCTCCCTCAGCGTGCATGTGCAGGATCCCATGGGAAATCCCGCCGCCAACATCCCCGTGTATATGAGCCCCCTGGCCAGCATTGACACCAACTTCACGCCCTATTATACGGATACGAACGGCGATTGGACCGGTGTCAGCGAAGCGGTGCGCACCCGTCTTATGATCTACGATCCGGCGACCTCCAATCCCGTCGCGGATGAGATCCTCTTTCCGGAGCCAGGCCAGACTTGCCAGATCAACACTGTGGTAAGCGCAGTGGCGGCTGACGATCCGGTGCAGGTGCCTTCCGGAGTTATGCAACTCTATCCCTCGGTCCTGAACCGCTCATCCGGAAGCACGCTCCACCTCAAGTATGAGGGCAGCCAATCCCTGCATCAGCCTGGCGAACTGGCGCTTTATGATCTGCGCGGCAGAATGCTGGCCAACGCGCTGCTGCCTGTTTCCGGTGAGGTGGAATGGGTTTTACCCCCTCTTTCCAATGGCATCTACTTCGTCGCCCTGAGGGATTCCGGCATGCAACTTGCCAGGCAGCGCCTGACCGTCATCAAATGAAGCATTGCCCGCTGCTCGTCCTGCTGGCGTTGCTGCCGGTACTGCTTTTGGCCCAGCCGCAGTTGAGTTTTGAGGGCGAGGTGCTGGATTTCGCGCTCATCAGTTCGCTGGCCGGAGGCGACACCTTGCTGTGGAATGTGAGCGGGGATTATTACTTCAGCAACCTGTCCGACGCGGCGATCAGCCAGGTGATCGGCTTTCCCGTGCCCTCATCGGATTCGGCATCGGTTGCCGAGATCACGGAACTCAGCCTCATCGACCCTGCGGACAGCATGCGCGTGGAACTGCTGCGGCAAACCAACGACGGCTTCGCTTTCCGGCTGGATCTGCCGCCGCGCAGTTTCGTGGGCGCGCGCATCTCCTACACGCAAAAGATCAGCGGCAACCAGGCCGGCTACGTGCTGCTGACCGCCAATTCCTGGGGGCGTCCTCTGCCTTCCTGCGAGATCACCCTGTTCGTGGAAGGCGGCCTGGAACTCCGGGATTATCCCCTGCCCGATCCTGTGATCTTCCCTTCCAGCCTCGGTGATACCTATCACTGGCAGTTAACTGGTTTCCGGCCCGCAACCGACTTCATGGTAAACCTGGTGGAGAGATTATGAAACATTTGCTGCTATCAATCGTTCTGCTGGGGGCAAGCCTGGCTTTGTGCGCCCAGCCCCAATGGCAATGGGCAAAGGCCGCGGGAGGCGAATACGCGGATCATGCCCGGGGAGTGGCTTGCGATTCCGAGGGGAACACCTACGTGACCGGCTTCTTCATCAGCAGCGCCGATTTCGACAGCGTGCATGTGGTTGGTAATGGCGGGCAGGATATCTTTGTGGCCAAATACGATGCCCAGGGCAAGGTCGATTGGGTCGTCCAAGCCGGAAGCAGCGCGAACGATTCGGGATATTCGCTGGCGGTTGACGCTGCGGGCAACATCTACGTGGCGGGCTACATTGGCGGACCCGCGGTTTTTGGCGGCAGCAGCCTTTCCTGCACTGGCAGCGCGAACGCTTTCGTGGGGCAACTGAATCCGGAAGGCGTCTGGAATTGGGTTTGCTCGGGAAATGGAGCGGCCGGAACGATGATCAAGAGTTTGGACCTGGTTTTGGGAGGCGATGGCTATCTGTACACCTGCGGCGAGTACCAAGGATTGGTAAGTTTTGGCGGGCAGCTGCTCACTCCGCTCGCCTTAAACGACATCTGGGCGGCCAAATTGGATCTGGACGGCACCTGCCTTTGGGCTGCCAGCGCTGGCGGTACGGATCAAGACCAGGCCAAGGCCCTGGCTTGGGAACCCGTCGGCGGTGTGGTCCTCACCGGCCTGTGCCGCGGCACTTTGACTTTTGGCACCGACACCCTGAACGTCGGGCCGAACTTCGCCGGGTATCTGGCCTGGCTCAGTGAGGAAGGGATCTGGGTCGGCAGCGTAGGATTGAGGGCGATGAGTTCCGCCGATTGCACCGATGTGGCCGTGAATGCGGACAGCGAGGTGTATGTAACCGGCATAACCCATGGCAACCTCTATGCCGGAAGCATCG
>DAHVPC010000030.1 GCA_027318475.1 Candidatus Cloacimonadota bacterium
ATCATTCGGAGCAGAACGAGGACAACCAGTTCATAAAACTTCTGCTCATCTTCCTCAGAAACAAAAGGAATGTCAACAGCCTGATTAACGCGCTCAGCCACGGTTCGCGCAGATTGTTGCCCACGGTTTCGAGCAACCCGTTGCTGGCGGTCTAGTACGGACACTAATTCCCAGGACTGGCTTTATGTATGGCAAACAATTATGTGTCCTGAGGCCTCAGCAAGCCAGTCATTTTCACGTTATAGCGGTTATAGGCCTCCATCTCCTTTCCCAACTGATAAGAGCCACCCACTTGATTTTCCCGGTATCCTGATTTTCCTGGAGTATCTGTTTGATAAGAATTTGCGGCCATGAGAGAGTTTTACTACCAGGATGCCCCTTAATCCTGATGCTGACCTTGTCAGCGTATTCTAAGTAAAACGCAGTAACCAAATTTATTGAAGCCTATCTCAATCCAGCCAAAGTCAGGGCATTTGAGAGCATAGTGGGGCTCACGGTTCCTGGCAAGTCCGAGGATCTTGTCTTCATGCAATTCACCGATACAATCTGTCGAAATGAGTAACCAGTATGTATTGTCCCCAAGAAGTACCACGCTTCGCCGCCTCGGGACTAATAATCAATCCAGCATGGTCTTGAGCACGGTCGATCCACTGCCAGCAGGAAACTGGGATCCCGGCGGGTTATTCCCGGGCGGGTGGAAATCCTGACTACGGCGCTTGCGGCAGCAGTTCCAGAGCCTCGGCTGGCGATAGAGCGGTGGTCAGGGCGGGCCGGGACGCCCGCACGGGATCGGGGAATTCCGCCGTCACGCGGAAAAATCCCCGGGAGTCGGGGCCATCGTAGGGATAAGGGCTGCTGGCCCAGCCGTCCTCGAAGAGCCACCAGGGATTGGGATAGGGCTCGATGGGCCCGAAGGGCAGGAAATAGATGTCGTAGCCCGTCGCGCCCTGATAAGCGTCCCAGGAGAGGGTCGGAACCCCGCCCACCAAGTTGATGGCCAGGTTTTGCACGGCGCCGGAGACCCGCGCACCGATGCACCAGGAGCCCGGATTGCTCAGCCGGTAATACTGGCCGCCCACTTTGGCGAAGGTGGTGCCGTAGTCGTAACGGTGGTCGAAGAGGAGATAGTTGCCCGGCGCGAAATCCTCGAAGGAGACCAGGAACCAGGGCGTATCGACATAGACCCCGACAGCGAAGCTTTGAGGGATCTGAGCGGCAAAGGCGCAGACCGGCGGAGGGCCGGGGATGAGGTTGGCCAGCGTGGCCCAACTCACGCCGTCCCAGCCGTAGACATGCAGGTTGGCCGTCGCGGCGTAGAAGGAGCAGGCGTCCACCGCCAGGATCTGCAGGGGGACGCCGCTTCCCCAGAACGGGTTCTCGAAGAGCGCCGCCGCGCCGAAGGAAGCCGAAGTGTAGCCCAGGAAAGCCGTTCCGCCCTGGTCGTAGCGCAGCCAGACGGGATCCTGGACGCTGAATTCGCACAATTCCGACCAGCCGTTGTTTTCAAAGATATCGTCGGCCGAAATGTAGTATGTAACGGTCGAGCCCAAAGCCTGCGCGGGGATGGCGGCCGACCACTCCGGCGGGGTTCCGGGCACCATCGGGACGGGAGCTTCCCAGCTGGCGCCGCCGTCGAGGGAATAGACCAGCTCCGCGCCGCTGACCGGGTTGTTCCAGAAAGGATCGTCCGTGATCTCGGCGGAGACTATGTAACCGTCGTATTCATCCGCCAGGGGGGTGTCGAGCAAGGGGAGGTGGAAGCTGACCGGCGGCAGGATATCCACCAGGCGGCCGGTGACCTCGCAGCGGTCGATGATCCAGGCGTCGGCGTTGTAGCCCTCATACTGGAATCCGAAATATACCGTCTGGCCGGCGTAAGCGCTGAGATTCACCGCCACCTGCCTCCATCTGGCCAGGGGTTCGTCCTGGGACCAGAGTTCCACCCAGCCGGGAGCGGCGATATCGGGGGTGGTGTTCACCTTCAGGCCGTTGTAAATGAGTCGCTGGGGCAGCAGGTTGAAGGTCCAGAAAGAGAAGAAATAGTTGCCAGCAGCGGGGATCGCCATGGAAGGGGTGATCAGCCAGCCGTTTTGGCCGGCGGGCGGGTTGGGGCTGTAGTTGTGCCAGGCTGAGCCATCGCCGTCGTGGGTGAACAGGAAGTTCGAATTGCGCTCCCAGCAGGCCGCGCCGGAATCGCCGTTCACGACGCTCCAGTCGGCGGGCGGGAAGGCGGTGCCGTCGAAGCTTTCCGACCAGGGGAAGTCCCAGATCACGGCCGGCTGGTCTTCCCGGAAGATCCGCACCAGATCCACGAACAGATAGTACATATCCGCCGCTGAATAGCAGTGAAAGCCGAAATAGTAGACTCCGCCGGCGGCCGAGACGAAGTTATCCGTCACCCGGCTGGCGTAAGCCATGTTGGTCACGCCCGGGAGATCGAGCAAAACGGTGGTCTGCGCGGCGGGATCGGGCGCCAAACCGACGGTTATTTTCAGGTTTTCGGGATAGTACTGGGACATCACCCGCTGATAGAACTCCAGGTGGTAGGAGTAGCCAGCCGTCAGCGCGATTCCCGGGGTGAAGGCCCAGGTGTCGGCGGGATGCAGCTGATTCCATTGGTACTGCATGTGGTGCGTACCGCTGTAGGGCTGCAGGTTCGCGGTCAGGTCCCAGCTGTTGCCGGCGCCGCTGTTCAGCACCGTCCAGCCCGCAGGCGGCTCGGCCGCGAAATCCTCGCTGTAGATCAACGTGTCGGCGAGGGCGGGGCTCAGAGCCGCGGCCAGTAATAGGATAGCTATGGATAGAGGCTTTCGGTTCATGGTTTCCTCCTCGGATTAGGGATATTGGGGGCGTGATGAGCTTCGCGATGGTGGTTTGGGAGATGGTCCAGCCTGAAGAGTGGGGTGGCTCTCTGCTTGCCTCTGATCTGGCCTCTGGTTCTGAGCTTGATTGGCATCGATACCTCCCCTGGCATCGGTTTCCACCCCGGCTCCCGCATAGCTTCACCTCGCAGACAAATCTGTGAACTGGGTGTTACGCTGTCAAGCTATTTCTGCTTGATACATATAGTTATTATAGGATATTGACCACATCGGAACTATAGGATATTGACCACATCGGAGAAAGTGCACACCATGTAGCCGATTGAAGTTGATCCACCGCATATGGCGCTCCTTTTCAATCAGTGTGCTACAGCGAGGGCCGGTACAGGCTGGCTAGCCATGCTATAGGAAGTAAATACTTTGCATCAATATCTCATGGTCATATCCGTTTGGCAGAATCACTTGGCCTATGGTTCTCAATTCTGGAGGCTCTATGGGAACAAGAATAGTCTAGAAAGACTCGTTGGTGGTCGCGTTTATCGCGCAGGTGGACGCTGAGGACAACTGCGATGTAGGAAACGGAGTATCCAAAACCTTGTACCAACACAGGTAACTCACCCAGTGGAGGACTATTGGCAGGATTATCTGATTCTTTCCAAATCTTCACTGAAGGCACTGAAACAGGAGGCTTTAGTTTCATTTCAAGACCCCTGATCTAACCAGAACTTTCCAAAAACCTGACCCAGGTGGATAGTCCTTAATCAAGCATTAATCAAGCCTTAATCAAGCGTCTATTATTAACGCTTGATTAAGGCTTGATTAAGAAGTGATTGACGCCGTGGCGCCGGAGCATGGTGCGTAATGAATTGCGCGACAGGGAGTAAGGTGACCTGGGCGGAAAACCATCCTGAACATCGAGTTCAAGCTGTTTCTTAAACAGCAGTTCAGAGGAACAGAGGGAGCCCGCGAATGCGCGATGTGCCACGAAGGCAAAAAGGTACAGATGAGCGGATGGAAAAACAAAAAAAATCAGGAAATCAGTTGACAGAATTCCCTTTCCTCCTGCCAATGGACTGATTAACGCTACGAGAGGAAACATGGCGCGCCTTTTCAGCAAGGACTATCATGAGAAGTCCGCTTCCTGGTATTTCAACCAGGCTGTGATAGGTCTGGACAACGGAGACCTGCAGCATTGGAAATCCATCGACGAAGCGGGCTGCTACCACCTGCATTTCTTCGCCATTCCGGCTAAGCGCGAGTTTTTCGCTCCGCAGGTTGACATCGTTTACGATCCCGCCAGCCAAACCGTCGTCAGCCACCGCTGCCAGGTTTGCCGGGGCGAGGAGAACTGCCGGCACTACCTTTCCGTGCTGCGCTACGCCTATTACCACCTGCGCACGGATATCTTTGACCTGCCGATGGTGGAAACCTGCGCCGGAACATCGCTCCGCGGCAGCGAATTCTGGCAGGAAGCGCATGCCAACGCCGTAATCGAGATCGAGGGCATCTACGCGCCGGAAACCAACAAGATCCGTTTTTACCACGGCAAATACGAAGCCCTGGACATCCCCCTGCTGCTGAGAGTTTTGGACGGAGCGGAGATCGAGGGCGTTTCTTCGCGCCAGATGCAGGAATACCGGACCGCCGGGGAAGTGTTTTCGGATTTCGAGCTGGCCTTCTTCAAGTTTCTCAACTCCACCAAAGCGGCTTACAGCGCCAAAGCCAAGTTCTATTCGCTCTACAAAAAAGACTTCGCCGCGGCTTTGGGACTGCTGCAAAACCTACAGGTGAAACTGGTGGTCCGCGAAACCGGCGACGCCTTGAAATTCAACCCCGCGCCCTATCCCCTCAGCCTGCGCGTGGAACCCGCCGGAAAGGCCAACTTCCGCGTCCAGCCTGTGATCGTGGAGGAGATTTCGGCGGTCTATCCCGGCTTCCCCACCTGGCTCTTTTTCCGCAACGAGGTCCGCCAAACCTTTCTGCCCCTGGGCAACGAGACCTTGCGAAGGCTGTTTTCGCAAGACCTGCTGATCAGCGCCAAGGACCTCATCTACTACCGCACGATCGTGCACCGCGAACTGCATAAACAGGGCATCTACCTGGATTTCGACCCCGCCATCGAGCTGCCCCAGATCATCTCCACCGACCCACGGATCCTGCTCCGCGTGGAGAAACTGGACGAGAAATATCTGCTGGACGGCAAACTAGGCTTTCCCTCGCCGCTTCCTGCCGATGAAGGCGCCCACCTGAACATTCCGCTCTCCGTGGTGCGTTTCCGCGCCCCATTGGTCCGCAGCGATTACATATGCGACGGGCGGAGCGGCAACGCTTGGTTCTATCTTTCCTCGCAGTTGTTCGGGCAAGTGGACAGCCTGCTGAAAAGGTTCCCGGAAGCGGATCTGAGCAGGCTGGAGCAATATTCGCAGCTGGTATTCGAGGGTGAAGAAGTGCTGGAACGCCTGCGCCGAAGCCTTTTTGAGATCGAGGATCCGGTGTGGGATATCGAGATCGCGCCGGAGCTGCGGGGACAGTTCATCCAGAAAGTTTCGCTGCAGGTGGAGATCCGCGCCAGGCGCAGCGATGAGATCGACTGGTTCAGCTACGAGATTGTTTACCGGACGCGGGATTTCAGCTTCACGCACGAGGAGCTGGCCCGCTTTTTCCGCTCCCGCGAGGATTTTCTGCACACGCAGGATGGGCGGATTTTGCATATTTCCAATCCGGAAGTGTTCCGGGAATCCGAACGCCTGCTCCAACGCAGCGAACGGATCGCGGACAGTGTGTATCGCGCGCAACTGATCAACCTGCCTTATTACCAGCGCTACATGCAGGAAAATCCAGCCTTCCGGCTGTTCGGCGACGAATGGCTGCAAAACCTATCCACGGACCTGATCCGGGGCCGCCTGGAGCGCGGCGAGACGCTTCCCGCCTATCTGCAGACCGTGATGCGGGGATATCAGAAAGCCGGCTACGCCTGGCTGAAAATGCTCCAGCACTACCGCATGGGCGGCATCCTCGCCGATGAAATGGGCTTGGGAAAAACGATCCAGGCCCTGGCGGTGATAGCCGGAACGCCGCCCGGCAGGCAAAACCTGGTGGTCTGCCCCAAAACGCTGCTCTATAACTGGGCTGCCGAGATCGAGAAATTCCACACGAACATCCCCTTCCTGATCGTGGAAGGCGACAAAGAAGCGCGCCTGGCCTTGCTGGGAAATCCCAACGTGAAGCTCTTCATCATTTCCTACACCGTGGTGCTCAACGACATAGCGGCGTTGAAGGAGAAAGACTTCGAGTGGATCATCCTGGATGAGGCGCAGAGCATCAAGAATGTGAGCGCGAAACGCACCTTCGCCATCAAGAAGATCCCCTGCCAACACAGGCTGGCGCTCACGGGAACCCCGGTGGAAAACAACCTCAACGAGCTGTGGTCGATCTACGATTTCCTGATGCCGGGATATCTGGGCACGCTGAAACGCTTCAAACACGAATTCCTGGAAGATCCGGAAACCGGACCCGCCAAACTGAAGCGGGCCGTGGCGCCGTTTTTGCTACGCCGGATCAAGCGGGAAGTACTCTTGGAACTGCCCGACAAACAAGAACAGATCTCCTGGTGTAAGATGCATCCCGTGCAGGAAAAACTCTACCTCCAGATCATCGACATGGTGCAAAAGAAGCTGCTTAACACACCGGATGCGGCGAATTTCAACTTCGTGCACATCCTGGCCGCGCTCACCAAGCTGCGCCAGGTCTGCAACCACCCCCACCTCGCCAATCCGGACATCCTGCCCGAAGCCGAAGCCTCTTCCAAACTGGAGCAGCTGGTGGAACTGACGCAGGACGCCATTGGCAGCGGGCACAAGATCCTGGTCTTTTCGCAGTTCGTGCAGATGCTGAAGATCATCCGACGGGTGTTTGACAGCCTGGGACTGCAATACGCCTACATGGACGGCCGCAGCAAAAACCGCATGGAAGAGGTCCAGCGCTTCGAGACGGATCCGGAACTGAAACTGTTTTTGATCAGCCTGAAAACCGGCGGAACCGGATTGAACCTGACCTCGGCGGATACGGTGATCCTCTACGACCCCTGGTGGAACCCCATGGTGGAAAACCAGGCTATCGACCGCACCCACCGCATCGGCCAAACCAGGAAAGTACAGGTGTTCCGCCTCATCGCCAAAGGCACGGTGGAAGAAAAGATCATGAACTTGCAGCAGCATAAACTTCAACTCTTCGATGAGGTGGTAGCCGATTCCCAGAATGTGCTCTCGACGCTGAGCAAGGACGAGATCCGGGACCTGTTTAGCTATTGATATTCGGGCGGACGCTTATCCGCCTGCTAATCAGCGCTACAGCGGGCGCCGGTACAAAACGGACCGGTGTTTCACCCTTCCACGATTCACCCCTTAACCCATTAACCTATCTGGCAGTCGCCTCCCCGTATTCTGCGTCGGTTACCGGTTCCAGCCACAAGATGGGTCCCAGGCGCTCTTGCGTGCCAATGCCGATATGGGCGAAACTGCGGTCTGGGGCGGCTCCGTGCCAGTGCACCGTATGCGGCGGAATGGTTACCACGTCGCCGGGTAAGAGTTTCCGGGCGGGCTTGCCTTTGGCCTGAAAATAACCCGTACCGCTGGTCGCCAAAAGGATCTGGCCTCCAGGATGGGAATGCCAGTGCGTTCTGGCGGCGGGCTCGAAATCCACGTTGTACACATGGGTGTCGAAGACATGGTCTTCATCAGGGACCAGCAGGTTGAACCAGACTTGGTTGGTAAAGGTATCCGGGGTTGCTTGCGGACCTCTGGGAAAGGGGCTTGTGTATTCCATCGCTTACCTCCTAAGCTTGATGTATTCATCCTGGCGCGGCAGAAATCAGTTTTGAAGCGAACTCTGCCGACGCCATTCGTATCTGGACCTGTTTGGCAAGGCTACCACCGTACATACTGCGGACCGAACAAAATGTGTCAAGCGGAATCTCCGCTATCCCCATTAACCTTATGCCCTCCAATTCGTGTAGTTCGTGGACCTCCGATCGAGTGAACATCGCACCAAGCCGGTGCCAGATTTCCCTTGACAGTTTTCACGGTTTTTAATCTTTTGGCTTACTGAGAGAATATCGACGCAAAAGGAGCCAAGATGTTGACCATAGACTGGAAAGATAGGCTGAATAAGGATACCACGGATTACCTGGCCAACAAGTTACCCCACAACGACTATGATTTTGAGATCATTTTCATCGCCTATCCGGAACGCGTCAACGGCAAGATCCCTCCCGAAGTGATTGTCCATGTTGCGAATAACATCATCCATCAACTGGGCAAGAACCACGAAAAATACCTTCCTTTCTTCAAGCATCTTTGGGACAAAAAAGGCGAAAACGGAAAAACCGCTTTCATCGCCATCATGAGCAAGATCGCCGGGAAAAAGCCCGCGACCTACCTTCCCCTGATTGACACCGCGGTCAATTCCGCAACGGAACCGGATCTGGCGGCCTTGCTGGAAAAGGTGCTGCTGCCCCTGCTGCGCAAACAGCCCGACAAATATCTGGGCGTGGTTTACGGCTGGTCGCATTCGCCCAAGGAACCGGTTCGCAAGCAGGCCATGAACCTGCTGATCAAACTCCTCAAGAAAAACCCCGAGCTCAACGCCCAGGTCGTGCAGCATTTCGTGAACCAGTGGCTGAAACCGCTGGGCGAGACCGCCGCCAACCACGTAACGCTGCTCAAGGCGGCTTCCAAACTGGACGAGAACCTCTATCTGGACGTCTGGCGCCAGCATCTGCACAGCCGCGACCCCCAAAGCGCGGAAATCCTTTGCGCCTCCATCACTTTCTACCACCAGGAGATCGCCGACCTGGTGGAACTGTGGACAAAAAGCGGCAACGCCCGGCTGAAAAAAGCGGCACTCGCGGCACAGCGCGCGCTGCAGAAAAAGAAATCCTGAGCATGGATCTGAGCCTGTTTATCACCCAGTCGGGCATGGAAAAGATCCAACGCCGCATCCAGTACCTGATGGTGGAAGAGCGTCCAGAAGTGATCCGCGCCATCATGGTCGCCCGGGAATTCGGCGACCTGAGCGAAAACGCGGAATACAAATCCGCGCGGGAAAAGCAACGGCAGATCGACACTGAGATCGACCACTTGAGGCGCCGCGCCGCCCACCTGAAAGTGGTGGACATCAGCGTGTTTCCCAAGGACAAGATCCGCTTCGGCTCCGTCTGCCACGCTTGCGATCTTGAATCCGGCGAGGAAATCCGCTACCAGGTCGTGGGCGTCGATGAACTCAATTTTTACGATACCGAAGGCATCCAGCCGGTGTCGGTGCTTTCACCGATCGGCCATGCCCTGCTGGGCAAGCAACCCGGCGAAACCACCGTGGTGAAAGCGCCGATGGGCGACCGCCGCTTGAAGATCCTGGCCATCCTCTGAATACGATAATACCGCTAGATTGGGAGATCGAATGAACGACAAAGAGACCAAGAAAAAGAAGAACGAACTGCTCTACGAACGCAAGAACTTTTGGAAGGATGCTCCGGCAGCCGAGATCAAACAAGCTTTTTCCTTCGCCAAGCCCTACCTGGGTTTCCTGAACCAAGCCAAAACCGTGCGCGAAACCATCGCCTGGACCGAAGAGCTGCTGCTCGCCCAGAAGTTTCACGCCCTGCCCTCAGCCAAGGCCAATAAGCGCGTCTATTCCATCTTCCGCAACAAGACCATCGCCATGGCCGTGCTCGGTTCGGAACCTGTAAGCGCCGGGATCAACATGGTTGCCGCCCATATCGACGCGCCGCGGGTCGACCTCAAGCAAAACCCCCTCTATGAAGATTCCGCCAGCGGCACTGCCTGCATGCGCACCCATTACTACGGCGGCATCAAGAAATACCAGTGGGTGTCCACGCCCCTGGCCTTGCACGGTTTCATCGTGAAAAGCGACGGCAAGACGGTTAATGTGAGCATCGGCGAGCAGGACGGCGAACCCGTGTTCATCATCCCGGACCTCCTGCCACATCTGGCCCGCAAGGAACAATATACCAAGAACATGGCGGACGCGGTCAGCGCGGCGAACATGAACCTCATCTTTTCCGGCATGCAAGAACCCGGCAGCGAAGAAAAGGAAGCGCTCAAGGCCTACGCCCTCAAGATCCTGAAGCAGAAATACGGCATTCGAGAACAGGACTTCATCTCCGCCGAACTGGAACTGGTTCCCGCCACTCCAGCCCGCGATTCCGGCCTGGACGCCTCCATGGTGGTGGGCTACGGCCAGGACGACCGCATCTGCGCTTACACCGCGATCAGAGCCCTGCTGGCCAATCTGGACGCCAAACCGAAACGCACCATGGTGGTCTATTTCTCCGACAAGGAAGAAGTCGGCAGCCAGGGAAACACGGGCGCGCATTCCGTGTTCATCCAGGATTTCGTAGCCTCCCTGCTGCGTCATAACGGCGAATCCGACTCCAGCGCCAACCTACGCAAGACCTTTATCAATTCCCAGATCCTATCCGGCGACGTTACCGCAGCTGTCGATCCCAACTATCCCGGCGTCCACGAACGCCAGAACGCGGTGCTGTTCAACCACGGCATCGGCATCTCCAAATTCACCGGCAGCGGCGGAAAATACGGCTGCAACGACGCCAACGCGGAATTCACCGCCAAAATCATCCGCATCTTCGACACCCACAAAGTCTTCTGGCAAATGGGCGAACTGGGCAAAGTGGACGAAGGCGGCGGCGGAACCATCGCCTACATCATGGCCAATCTGGGCGCCGAAGTGATAGACTGCGGCACCGGCCTGATGGGCATGCACTCCCTTTACGAACTTTGCAGCAAGGCCGACCTGTATTCCACATACGCCGGCTACAAGGCCTTTCTGACCTGCCAATAACGGTTGGGCGCGAACATGGTGAGATTCTAAGGCGCGGCCAGGAAAACAATGCCCAGGATTCTGGCTCTCATTCTGTTCCTGACGGCCCTCAGCCTTTGCGCTGAGACCTTTCCAGCCGCCGATCCGGAACTCATCAGCTCCCGGATCGTTGAGCTGCTGGACATCTCGCAGCCCCTGTTTCTGGAGATCCAGGCCGGCGACCTCACATCCGACCTGGATTTCCGGATCCGCCAGCAACTTCTGAAAATGGGTGCCGATCTGCGGGAATCCCTGCCCGGCTTGGAAAGCGAAGCTGCCGAAGATGCCGCCGATTCGCTGTCTGTGCCACGCCTGGATTACTATGCCCTGAAACGGGCCAACCTGGTGCAGGTCACCATGGAACTGGGCGGAACGACCATCGAGCGCAAGAGTTTCCTCTCTTACAGCAGCGAGCGCTTCCCCCTCTACAATTTCCAGGTCAGGCAAATCGCCCTGCCCCGCTACCAACTTACACGCATCGATAGCCTCGGTTTCGTGGATCAAACCCGCAAAACCGAAGGACCCGCACTCACCAGCATCAAATGGTTCGAACCGGTGCTGGCGTCCACGGTTCTGGCTTCGATCATCTATCTGCTCTGGACCACCGAATGACAAAGGACCACGCATGAGAATCCTTTTACTGACCGCGATCGCGGCTCTGCTGCTGCTTGGCGCTTGCACCACCACCCAGACCTTCCTCACCACCGACGAAAAACTGGCCAAAGCCGACCAACTTTATGGCGCCAGAAAATATGCCCGCGCCGCGGAACTCTACGGCGAAGTCTATTTCGAGCGCGTCTCCGCCTCCTCGCCCTACGCGTTGTTGCGCCAGGCGGATTGCCTGTTCCGCATCAACAAATTCAGCGAAGCCCGCATCGCCTATCAGGAATTCATCAGCACCTACAGCACCCACCAAGACCTTAATACGGCCTATTTCCGTACGGCACTGTGCCTGTTCGAGGAATCCCTGCCCGCCCAGTATGACCAGACGGAAACCCAACACGCGATCGACGCTTTCAAGAAGTTCATCGAAAAGTACCCCAACGACGCCAGGTACAGCGAGGCTCTGGATTATATCCGCCAGGCCCAGTACAAACTGCTGGAGAAGAAATACCTCAACGGCTACATCTATTACAAGATGAAGGACTACAGCGCCGCCCTGATGTATTTCACCGAGATCACCGAGCTGGGAAACACCGACAGCCTGGACCGCCAATCCCTCTACTATTCCGCGTTGTTGCTGAGCAAGCAAAACCTGGATGAACAAGCCCGCGCGGCCTACGCTACGCTGCTCAGCAAGTACCCCGGTTCCAAAGAAAGCAAGAAACTCGCCAAGCTTTTCAAATGATCAAACAAGCCTTGCTGGGAGGCAGTTTTGACCCCATCCACTCCGGTCACCTGCACCTGGCCAGGGAAATCCTGAAATCCGGCCTCGTCGACAGCGTGGTGTTCCTTCCCAATGCCCGCCACAACTTCAAACAGGACAAAGTGCTGCTCGATTACGCCCAGCGCTATCAACTGGTCCAAAACGCCCTGGAACAAGGCATGGAAGTTTGGGACGACGATGCTTCCGGCAGCGGTTACACCTCCGAACTGCTGGAACGCCTGTTCAACAAGTATCCCGATCGGAAGTTCTACTGGGTGCTCGGGTCGGACAACCTGGCCAAGCTGAGACAGTGGCACGATTTCCAATGGCTCCGCGTCAACGTCCGCTTCCTGATCGTACCCCGTCCCGGCTATTCGCAGCACGATCGCATTCTGGTCCGCCTTAAGCGCCGCACCCTGAAAATGGAGCCCTGTCCCATATCTTCGACTTTGGTGAGGGATAGGATCAGGGCTGGAAAATCCATCACCGGTTTGGTGCCGCTGCAGCTGGAACAACGCATCATCGAACTCTACCGACCACTTCTAACCAATAATGGCCACTAAGCCCGCAAGACCGGACCCGAAGAAAAGCCGCTGGCTGGACAGGGTGCCGCTCAGCGCTCCGCAAAGTTTGGGCGAAGAGATCGCCAACAGCATAACCCACGGCACCGGAGCCGGACTCAGCATCGCCGCCTTGGTGATCCTGGTGGTCTTCGCGGCGCGGCAAAGCGACGCCTGGAAGGTGGTCTCCTTCAGCATCTACGGCGCCAGCATGATCGCCCTCTATCTGGCCTCCACCCTCTATCACGCGATTCCCTACCCGCAAGCCAAGAGGTTTTTCCGCATTCTCGACCACTCTACGATCTTCTTGCTCATCGCCGGCACCTATACGCCCGTGACCATCGGAGTGATGCGGGGTCCTTGGGGTTGGACGCTGTTTGGCCTGATCTGGGGCTTGGCGATCGTGGGGATCAACCTCAAGATCTTTGCCCTCAGCAAGCTCAAGAAACTCTCACTGGCGATCTACATCCTGATGGGCTGGATCGTGGTGATCGCGATCAAACCTTTGCTGGCCAGCCTGACGCCGCCAGTATTGCTTTGGCTGGCTGCCGGCGGATTGTGCTACATGCTGGGCATCGTCTTTTACGCCCTCAAGAAGATGCCCTACCACCACTCGGTGTGGCACCTCTTCGTCCTTGGAGGCAGCGCCTGCCACTTCATCGCCATGCTCAACCTCGTGGCGTAGGAACTGCTTCTTTTGATCACCGACCGTGTCCCGTAGATTTTACGGATGAAGGGGCGGAGCGCGCGGATTGGGGATAAAACAAAGCCAGGGCTCAGTTCAGATCGATCTTGACCGAGCCCTGGATTCTCTTGACTGGAGTAGGAATTTACATCATGGCATTGTTATGGGTGATGTCGTCGAGGATCAGGCGTTGCTCTTTATCGGGGCGGTTCAGGTCCTCGTTGATCGTGCTCTGGCCCACGAACCACCATTGGGCGTCGGCTTTGCCGGGTACGCAGATGTTCAGTTGGCCCGAGCTCTGGCCCAGTGCCTTGTTTTCGCCGACTCTGGCTTGCGAAGCGATCACGAATTCGTCGCCGGGACGCAAGCCCAATTCCGCCAAAGGAATGACCTGGGTGAACACGTTCTCGCAGCGGTTGAGGGTGCTCTGATACTTGAAATCATCGGGAACCGGGATGCCCTGGGGATCGCGCGGAATTCCATCGACTGTTCTGGAAATGCTGACAGAGGTCTGCGCCAGATTCCACCTATC
Source organism: Candidatus Cloacimonadota bacterium (assembly GCA_027318475.1). Classification (GTDB taxonomy): domain Bacteria; phylum Cloacimonadota; class Cloacimonadia; order Cloacimonadales; family Cloacimonadaceae; genus Syntrophosphaera. Next base: position 13,862 of record DAHVPC010000030.1, read on the forward strand.
GAACATGTTGTAGGTTACATAGAGGTTGTCATAATCGTTGGAGATGTAGATGTAGCCAGCTTCCACGCTGCGGCTCTTCCAAACCGGGAAGCCGGCCTTGCCGAGTTCCTGCACGGGGACAAATTGAACTTGTGTATTTTCAGGAAATTGGGGAACGCTCTGGAACTGCTCTTGGGAATTGATGCCCATGATCTTATCGCTTGTTTCGCAGGCGGTCAATACGACCATCGCCAGCACCATCAGGAATGATATCTTTATTATATTCTTCATTTTGAACTCCTATTTAAATCGTATGATATCCACATGATAACCGGGAGGAGCGAAACAGGCAAGAGCAATTCTCGTTTTTTTTCGTCTTGCTGCGTTATGATAGGCCCATAAGCCTGTTCCAGAGGGGGTTTCCTGGCATCAGACCCAGTTGTGGGTTTAATCATCACTTTTTTCAGGCGGATGATGCGATCCCCTGCTTCATAATGCTTAACCTCATTCCGGCCTGTTCGAACCCAGCCCGGAAACCCCATCCACTAGCTTAACATGTTGCTGATCAATTATTTGGCAATTACTTGCTTGATGCGCCCTGGGGGCTAAGCCTTAATCACTTCTTAATCAAGCGTCAATCAAGCGTCAATAATTGACGCTTGATTAAGACTTGATTAAGGCTTGATTAACGCCTTCACCTGAGGGCGGTGTGTGGGCCAGATGGACAGAATTTGACCGCATATAATTGATATGTGATTGTTTCTATCCTTCGCTGGAATGACCTTGTAGCAAATGGGAAGTGGCAGAGGATATAGATAAGGATGGCTCTCTTTCTAACCGAGTGGGTAAGCCTTGGAGGGTTCAGGAAACCAAGGTAGTCAAGCGCTGCCGACAAACAGTCCCAAGAGACGTATCGCTTCTGAAAACTGGTCGTGGTAACTCATGTTTTTATCCAGCGCGATGGTTATCTTGAGTCCCTTGGCGGCGTCGAAACGCAATTCCTGCTGCACTTTGGCGCTGAAAGCCAATACTTTTTCGCGGGGCGGGAGTTTTTCGGGTTTGAATTCCAGGGTGAGGGTGTGGTGGCGGACGTGGCAGTTGATCAGATCGGCTTCCTTGGCCAGGATGTTCAGTTGGAAATACATCAGCAGCCAGGCGGCTTTTTCCGGCAGGGGCCCGAAACGGTCGGTGAGTTCCGTGGCAAAATCGCGTATCTGTTCCAGGTCCTCAAATTCGCTGAGGCGGCGATAAATCTTCAGGCGCTGCTCGTCGTCATCGATGTACTCTGGCGGAAAATAGAGGTCGATCTCGGTGGTAAGTTTGCGCCGGGTTTGCGGCGTGTCCGGCTCGGAAAGCCCGCTTTCGCCTGACTGGGAACCGGTGATGGCGCGTTCCAACAAGCTGTTGTAGTAGTTGAATCCGATGGCCTGGATGATACCGCTTTGCTTGGTGCCGAGGATGGTTCCGGCTCCGCGCAGCTCGAGGTCGCGCAGCGCCACCTGGAATCCGGCGCCGAGGTAATCGTATTGGGTGAGGGCCTCCAAACGCTGGCGGGCAACGGATGTGGTGCCCTTGGGGATGAGCAGGTAGGAATAGGCGCGGCGGTTGCTGCGGCCCACACGACCGCGCATCTGGTAAAGCTGGGCGAGGCCGAAAGTATCGGCGCGGTCGACGAGGATGGTGTTGGCGTTGGGGATATCGATGCCGTTTTCCACGATGGTGGTGGAGATAAGGACCTGGAACTCGCGGTTGATGAAAGCGTCCATCACGTCTTCCAGATGGCGTTCGGGCATCTGGGCATGGCCGACGACGAAGCGGACCTCCGGCATCAGATTGCGTAGTTCTTCGGCGACGTGTTCGATGGTCTGGACGCGGTTGTGAATGAAGAAAACCTGGCCGCCGCGGTCGATTTCGCGCCGGATGGCGTCCTTGATGACTTCGCTGTCGCGCGGGGTGATGATGGTGCGGATGGGCAGGCGTTCCTTGGGCGATGTTTGCATCAGCGAGATTTCCTTGAGTTTCGCCAGCGCCATGTTCATGGTGCGCGGAATCGGCGTGGCGCTCATGTAGAGGGTGTCCACGTTGGTTTGCAACTTGCGCAGGCGCTCCTTGTGGCGGACTCCGAAGCGGTGTTCCTCGTCGATGATGAGCAGTCCGAGCGAGGGGAAATGTATGTCCTTGGAAAGCAGGCGGTGCGTGCCAATGGCGATATCCACCCTGCCGGCAACGATGCCCGCCACATCGTCCTTCAATTGGTGGTCGCTGCGGAAACGGCTGAGCATGGCGACGCGCACGGGGTATTGGGCCAGGCGTTCGCGAAACACGCGCCAGTGCTGCTCCGCCAGAAGCGTGGTGGGAACCAGCACGGCGACCTGGTAACCTGAGCAGACGGCCTTGAAAGCGGCGCGGATGGCCACTTCGGTCTTGCCGAATCCCACGTCGCCGCAAAGCAGGCGTTCCATCGGGGCCGGGCTTTCCATATCCGCCTTGATCTCGTTGGTGGAGCGGATCTGGTCGGGGGTGTCCTCGTAGATGAAGGACTCCTCCATTTCGCGCTGCCAGGGAGAATCGGCCTGATGGGCGATGCCGACCCTCGCGCTGCGTTCCGCGTAGAGTTTCACGATGTCCGCGGCGATGAGTTCGATCTGTTCCGTGGCTTTGCGCTTGGTGTTTTGCCACTTGGCGCTGCCGATGCGGTTGAGGGTGGGCGCCGCGCTTTCCTCCGCAACGTATTTGGTGACCAGCGACAGCTGGTAGGTGGGCACGTAAACCCTGTCTCCACCAGCATAACGCAGCACCAGGCACTCCGTATCCTGGCCGTCCAAACGGATGATCTGCAAGCCTTCGAAGATCCCGATGCCATGGTCGATGTGGACTACGTAGTCGCCCGGTTTCAGGTTGGCGTAATCGACGATTTCCTCGCCCGGCGAGAACCTCGGCGCGTAGCGTTTGCGCTTGTAGCGGTTGAAGATCTCGTGGTCCGTCCACAGCGCGAGACCGCAGTCCCGGATGTGGAAACCTTCGTGCAGAACGCCGATGTGGCTGGCTGGATCGCAGCCGAAATCCGCCAGCAGTTCGTGCATGCGCTTGCTCTGGCTGGCGTTGTCGAATAAAAGGAGCGGTTGGCTGTCTTGCGCTTCGAGTTGGCTGATTGACGACGCGAGCAGGGAAAGGTCGCCATTGAAGGAAGGTTGAGGCTCGAAGGGAGCGCGCACATCGGTGGTGGCAAAGGGCAGCACAAACTCGCTCTGCGAAAGCAGCACGCTGGTTTCCGGCCTGGCCAGTTCCAACAGTTTGGCTTCATTCGCGATCAGGCTCTCCGCCGGGCTCAGTTTGGCTTTGGTCTTGGTTTTCAGTTCGCGCCGGTATTGCTGGTGGACTTGCTCCGCCAGTTGCTGGTATTCTTCGTCGATATAGATGTAGTTGTTGAAGGCGACAAGGCGGTTGGCGGGGTCGAAGTAGTCGGCGAAAATGCTAAGTTCTTCCAGCAGCAGGCTGTATTGGTTCTCGATGCCCTGGTAAAAACCTGTGGTTTTGAGCTGGGAGACCAGGGGCGAGGTTTTACGGACGTCGTCAAGGGAGAATTCCCGGGCCGGGATGACTGTGTAGGAGGAGACTTCGCCGGGCTCGGAACGCTGGGTGTTGCTGGAAAAATGACGCATGGTGATGATCTCGTCGCCGAAGAACTCGATGCGTATCGGCCTGAGGTCCGGCGGGCTGTAAATATCCATGATCCCGCCGCGTCGTGCCACCTGGAAGACTTTATTGACCTGGTATTGCACCTCGTAGCCCATATTCACGAGATCGCGGACCAGATCATCGGGCGGGTATTCCAATCCGGGACGCAGGTCCTTGATGTGGCGCCGGATGTTCTCCAGGGGTGGCAAATAGCGCATCAAAGCGCGGATCGAGACGCTGTAAACGGCCGGCTTGCCCTGCAGGATCCTGTGGATGGTCATCATGCGGGTGGCGCGGATGGAATAGTGCGGCGAGCGTTCCTCGTAGGGCAGAATCTCGTAGTCCGGCAGATAGAGCGCGTTTTCTACGCCGATGAGCGCGCAGAGGTCGTCCCAGAGGTCTTCGGCGATGATGTCGTCCTGCGAGACGATCAGGACGTTTTTACCGGTCTGGGACCATAAATGAGCGGCTACGAGGGCGCGGGCGCTCTGATTGAGGTGGTGGATCTGCAGGTGCCGGGATCCGGAAAGCGACCCCGCCAGGCTCTGAAAAAATGGCGAGCGCTCCAAAGAAGGCAGGATCTTGGCGTAAAGCATCTGCTATTCCGGGGCTTCCGTGCTGACGAAAGTGCCGATTATCTTGGCCAGTTTGCCGCTGGCGAATGATATCGTGAGCCGGGCGTCTGAACCCGTTCCATCCACGCTCAGCACAATTCCGCGTCCGTATTCGGAATGCCAGACGGGCTGTCCGATGCGGAACTGCTTGTCTTTTTCCGTGATCCTGTGCCGGGGCTTGGGTTTGGCCCGGGGAGCGGGATTCAGGTCCGCGGAATCGGTGTTGCCGGCAAACAGGCCGGAGTCCAGTTCCTGCAGAAACAGGCTGGGCTTGGTGTAATAGAAAGTGTCGTAAAGGCGGCGGCACTTGGCGTAACTGAGCAGCAGCCGGGATTTGGCGCGCGTGACGCCCACATAGAAGAGGCGGCGTTCCTCCTCGATGCTTTCCTGATTGTCCATGCTCATGCGGTGGGGCAGCAATTCTTGCTCCAGCCCCACGATGAAGACGCTGCCGAATTCCAGGCCCTTGGCGTTGTGCAGGGTCATCAAGCGGACGGAATCGGCGCTTTCCTGCATCCGGTCCATATCGGTCTGCAGGGCAACGAAGGGCAGGAAATCCTCCAGCAGGGCGGGTTTGTCGTGGTCCTCAGACCAGCGTTCGGAGAATTCGCTCACCGATCCCACGAATTCGATCAGGTTTTCCACGCGGGAAATGTCCTGGGGATCCTGGCTCTTCTTGTACAGCGAGACCAGGTCGAGATGGGCCATGATTTCCTTCACGACGCTTAGCACGGGCGCTTGCAAAGCCAGCTGGCGCCACTCTTCCAGCTTGGCGGCGAACTCCCCGATCTTCTTTTGCAGGCTGCTGTTGATCTCGCTGACCGCGCTTACGTTTTGCAGGGCTTGGTAGAGGTTGATGTGAGCCTTTCCGGCATAGGCCAAAAGGCGATTTACCGAGGTCTGGCCAATTCCCCGGGGCGGTTCGTTGACGATCCTGAGCAGGCTTTCGGCGTCAGCGGGGTTCGCCAATACCGCCAGATAGGCCAGCAGGTCCTTGATCTCCTTGCGCTGGTAGAAATGCAGGCTGCCCACGATGGTATGCGGAATCTTGCGCTGCATGAAGGCGTATTCGAAAACCCGGGATTGCGCGTTGGTGCGGTAGAGGACCGCCATCTGGCTATATGGGACGCCCAAATGATGCAGGCGTAGAACTTGACGCGCGGTCTGCTCGGCTTCGTCGGATTCGTCGTGATAGGTGAGGAGTTCCGGTTTTTCGCCTTCGCCGAGCTCGGACCAGAGGTCCTTGCTGTGGCGCTTGCGGTTGTTTCTGATGATGGCGTTGGCCAGATCGAGGATGCGCGTCGTGCTGCGGTAATTCTGTTCCAAGCGGATAGAACGGACATTCTGGTAGTCCCGTTCAAACTCCAGGATGTTGCGGATGGTGGCACCGCGAAAGCTGTAGATCGCCTGGTCGTCGTCCCCCACCACGCAAACGCGCTGGTGTTCCCCGGCGATCTGATGCACGATCTCGAACTGCGCCTGGTTTGTATCCTGATACTCGTCGATCATCACGTAGCGGAACATGCCTCGGTATTTGGCTCGCACCGCATCGTTGCTTCGCAGCAGCCTGGCGGTGTAGAGGAGGATGTCGTCGAAATCCAGGGCCTGATTGAGCAGCAGGCTTTGCTGTTAGAGGGTGTAGATACGCAGGAACTTGCTCTCGAAGTCGTCGTGGACGCCTTTGGACTGCGTCTGCTCATTGGCGTTGGCAGCCAGGTCTTCCGGCAGCAGCAGACGGTTCTTGTATCTGCCGATCCTGCCCAGAACCCGCTGGACCGGGTATTTCTGCTTGTCGAAATCGTGCTCTTTGTAGATCTTCTTGAGGACCGACTTCTGAGCGTCTTCGTCGTAAATGGAGAAGTTGGAGGCAAAGGGAAGATGCGCCGATTCGTTGCGCAGAATGCGGGAACAGACGTGATGGAAGGTGCCCACCCAGAGGCTCCGCACCGGAAAACCCAGCAAGGCTTCCAGGCGTTGTTGCAGTTCGCGCGCGGCTTTGTTGGTGAACGTGACCACCAGGATGTTCCAGGGCGGCACCTGCTTTTCCTTGAGCAGCCAGGCGCAACGGTAGATGATCGAACGGGTCTTGCCGCTGCCAGCTCCAGCCAAAACCAGAAGCGGCCCCTCGGTATCGGTTACGACCTGCAGCTGCTGTTCATTCAGCGCCTGTTCAAACTCGGGAAGCATCGCCCCTACCGCATCAAGCGGGCACTACCACCGGCCTGGCTTCGCTCTGGCGTCCTTCCAGGCGGCCCAGGAATTCGGGCACCACATCGTTGGTCCATACTTCCTTAAAGGCGGAAACCTTGTACCAATAGGTGCCGGGCAAGACCGAATGCCAGGGTTCCGAACCGTGGTAACAGCTGTTGGTGCCCACCGTATCCACCACCGCGTAGGCAGAATTGTAGGCCAGACCGCGGTAAACGTAGTAGCCATCGGTGGTCAGGGGATTGTTGGCGTCCCATCTCAGTTCCACGTATTTGTTATCCGAGCCAGGTCCGGACACTCCGTAGATGATCAGATTGGAAACGGTTTGCGGTGTGGAAACGTCCGGATTGCCGATGGGATCGAGGGGATTGTTGCGTTGTAACTGGCAGGAACCCATGAAAAACCCAAGAACGAGCAAGGTGGATAATGCTATACGCATGAAAGCCTCCTAAAACCTGACCTGAATTCCTTCCGAACCCAGCGTGACGGTCTTCCGGCCGAATTCTTCCACGATGTTCCGCCACACTTTGGCGTTGTATTCATCCGTGGTTTCGATCACGTCGAAGATGTTATAGGTCCAGATCACCAAGCCCAGCCCCAGAAAGATCAGAGAATACTGACGAGGGCTCTGCGCGGCGTTGTAATAGGTTTCGATTTCCTCCACCTGCGTGGCGTCCAGGTACTTGCGATAGTAATACTGGCTGCGGTCGTAAAAGAGGTAGGAGGTGCCCAAAGCCAGCAGTTCGCTGCCCAACAGGATGGAGCCCTTGGTGCCCGCGTCGCAGGAGATCTGCCCCAAACCGGGAACCAGCATCGATTTGATGATGGTCGAGCGGATCGGGCTGGCCTGGATCTCGTACATCTGCAGCAATTGTTGCCGTTCCAGCAGGCCGTCCCGGTATTCCAGACGGTCGCGCCAGTCTTGCCAGCCATACTTGGTGCTGTCGGAGAACGCCCTGATGTCAAACTCCGTCTGGGCGGCAAGCGCGGAAGCCAGTAAAAGTAACAGAAGCAAAAGTCCGGTGTTGCGCATCCTCACCTCATCAGGTTTTCGGAGATCTTGTTGAGCGGCGTGATCACCCGGTCCTTCAGGTTCACCTGCCAAACGTAGTAATAGGACACAGTCGGAGTAACAAGGTCGTAGCGGACCTCATATTTATACTGGCCTGTGGAGATCAAGGTTTTCCAACCCGAATCGCGGATCTCCGAAGGGTCGAAGGTTTGCAGCAGTTCCTGTTTCTGGGCGCGGATCCTCGCGTTGAGCAAGCCGCCGCGATATTCGTTGATGATGCGTTGGGCAAATCCCGCCGGATTCACTTGCGCGTCCAGCATGTTTTGCATCTGGGCGGCTTTGTTCCGATATTCCGGCCGGGCGTCAAGATTGCTGGCCTGGCGGTATAGGCCCAGCGCTTCGCTGTATCTGCCCCCCAGTTCGGCTTTTTCCGCCTGGGCATAAAGTTCGGTGGCCCTTGCGATATTGGCTTTTACAGCGTTCAAGCGCGCGATGGCCTGATTGGCCAGGGCATAATCCGGAATGATGTCGTAGGTCTTGCGATAATGCGTCAGCGCGTTGTCGAAATCCCGTTGTGCCAGCAGTTCGTCCCCGCGCTGGATGTACAGGGCTGCGACCTGCTCCAGCCGGAGATTCACTTCTTGCTGTTTGCCCGGGTCATACTGCACCGCGATGCGGAAAAACCGGTCCGCTTCCAGATAGTTTTGCCCTTCCAGATAGCTTTCCGCCTGCCCGATGTAGGCTTCGGCGATCATCCGGTTGGTCACGTCTTTTTCCACCACGGGATACTTGGCGAGTTCAAAAAGCACTCGCAAGCCTTCGCTGTAATAGCCGGTTTGCGCAAGGCGCGCGGCATAATCGAGTTTACCGGGCACAAGGCGCATGATCTGTTTGCGGGCGGTAATTTCGTGCGGATTGTTGGGATAGGAATCATACAGTTTCATGTAAGTTTCCCAAGCCGCGTTGTGGTCGATATAGGTGTCCAGGAGGAAGCTTATGCGCCGGCTCAGCATCTCCGCCGTCAGATCAGAATCCGGAATCTCACGCAAGACGGCTTCCACGTAATACATGGCCTTGGAAGGGTTGTTTTCCAACAAGGCGTTTTCGGCGAGTTGCTTGTACAGCCTGCCCAAAGCCTGGTCCGCTTCAGCGGAGTTGGCGAGTTTCAAAAACCGGATGGCCAGGTCCCAACTTTCGCGCTGCATGGAGAGTAAACCCAGTTCGTAGTAACAGCGCGCGCGCAGTATCTCGCTGCGGGTGATCAGTCCGCCATTCTTTCCATTCTGGATATAGGCGTCCAGTTCCTGGATGGCGGCGGCGTAACGCTTATTGTTGTAATGGTCTTCCGCGCTGTTGAATTTGTTTATTTCGCAGGCGCTGGCCGCAACAAGGAGCAAGCCGCAGATCAGGGCTTTGAGGCTGGTCTTGATCATTGTTCGATGCTGTAGATTTGGCCTTCGTGGGCGAATTCAAACAAGGGCAGGGGATTTTCCGCCAGAGCTCGTTCCAGTTCCGGACTGATTCCGTGGTTGAGCAGTATCCGTTTTACGCCGGCGTATTGCAGTTTCAGGACTTGCCCGGCTTCGGGATGGATGGCGTCGGCGATCACCGTATGGCAGTCCCTGACCAGATTCATGATGCTGTCCATGGTGCCCAGGTCCGAGGTATAGACAAGGTCCCCGGCTTCCGATGCGATGCGGAAGGAGTAAGAATTCATGGGATTGGGGAGCTGGTTGGCAGTGATGAACTCGGTGTAGCCGCGCAGATGGTCGGAAAGCGCGGACGACACTTCCTCGTGGTACAGCTCCGCTTCGTGGCAATCGAGGATCTGTATGGGATAGGCAAAGCGGGGCGGGAAAGTGTAAAGGAACTGCAGGATCTCCATCATGAACGCGGGGCGTTCAGGCAGGAAGATCTGCAGGGGTTTCTGCCGGCTTTGCAGATAGAGCATCTGCAGCACCATGAACAAGCCGGAAACGTGGTCGGGATGGTAATGGCTGATGAACACGGCGTCCAGCGTTTCGCCGGCCAGATCATGCTTCAGCAGCTGTTGCGAAGTTCCCTCGCCGCAGTCGAAAAGCAGGTTCTTGCCGTTCACGCCTACATACAGGCCGCTTTGGTTTTGGGTCAGGTTGGGCAGGCCGGGGCCCGTTCCGAGCAGGATAAACTTCATTTGGCTCTCTTTTGCGATTTCTGTTGGTTGCTGGGCACCACGATGGGGACCTGGTCCAGCTTGCGTCCAAAGGCCAGGAACAAACCGGCGAACATCAGCGTGGTCACCACCAGAAGCAGCCGGTTTCCCGTTTTGAAGATTATGACCGTGGTGAGGGCGATCAGCAGGTTCAGGACGTAGATGATGATCGCGGTCACTTTGATCGAACCCAGGGCGGTGTTGATGCGGTGCGTGGAATGGTCCTTCCCACCCTGCATCACGTGGCGTCCGTCCCGTTTGCGGGTGTAACTCACCAGCGAAATGTCGAAGATGGCATAGCTGAGCAGCAGCACCGGCAGCAGGTAAAACATGTTGTCCTGGCGGGTCAGGACGGCGTATTTGGCCATCAGGATCCTCATCGAGGAAAGGAAATAGCCGATGAACATCGAGCCCGCGTCGCCCAGAAAGATCTTGGCGGGATNGAAGTTGAAGGGTAAAAAACCCAGCGCGGAGCCCGCAAAACTGAGCGCGATCAGGCCGATGAAGGCCATCTCGTTGCCATTGGAACTGGTGGCGTTGGCCAGGCTGAACGCGAAGAAACCCAGACCCAGGATCCCCGCCATACCGCTGATTATGCCATCCATATTATCTAAAAAATTGAGCGCGTTCATCAAGCCCACCATCCACAGCACCATTACGGGAAGCGAGATGAACACCGAGCCGAACATGTTTTGCAGGTCCTGCTCCAGGAAATTGCTGCTGATAAAGATCAGGCTCACCACCAGCTGGCCCAGCATCTTGATCACCGGATTCATGCCCTTCAGATCGTCGATCAGGCCAATCAAAACAATGATCCCGGCCCCCAGTAGGTAGCCGATCATCG
>DAHVPC010000031.1:0-19117 GCA_027318475.1 Candidatus Cloacimonadota bacterium
TGATTTGACGTTTTAAAGACTGGATCCCGGCTCGCCACCCCACTCCGTGGGAGCCCGGCGTCCGGGATGACACCGCAATGCTACCCAGCACCGGCGTCCGGGATGACAGCGTTGGGACTGGGAGATGAAGAGCCCGAGGCTGGCGCTACCCCCCTTCCCCTTTCGCCCCTTTGCCCGTCTCGTGTTACACCCTTCCACCCTTTCACGACTAACCCATTAACCCATTAACCAACTAACCATAAAGGAGATTCTATGAAAGCGATACTCAAAAACATGATGCTGGCCTATTCGGGAAAATGCGACGGGCTGGTGTTCTATTACAATCCGCGCCTGGAGCGCGTCCTGGTCCGCCGTCTGCCGAAATCCGCGCCCACGGAGAACAACCGCAGGATGGGGCGGATCGCGAACAACCTCAAAGCGCTGGGGCTGTCCGCGGGCTTCCGGATGGATCTGATCCACTACACCGAGCTCTACCGCCGCGAATACCGCGACACCAATTGCGCCAGCTGGTATAACCTGTTCAACAAACTGATGTGGGCGCTGGCCAAGGCCTACAGCCTGGAGGGGATCCCGCTCGCTTCCGGCTCCGCGGGGCTAACGCCCATCGACCTGGAAACGCTCTCACGCGCACAGATCGAGGCGGGGAATCTACCCTGCGCTTCGGTGAAAAAGGCCGTGGAGGCGGGCCTGCTGCAGCCTGTCCCGGGTTGGGAACGCCTGGACAAGCCTATCTGAGGGGGGAAAGGCTACAGATTGACCTCGACCCAGATTCCGATGCGGAAGGTCCGCAGTCCGGTGTCCCGCTTGTTGTCGGCGGTCTTTTCCCAGGTTCCGGTGAGGCCGCCGCGGATATTCTGGTCGAACTGGTAAGTGGCTCCGGGATTGATGGCGATGCGGATTCCGTCGCGGTCCACCTGCGATGATTCGCGGCCGAAGGTCTCCTCGAAGTTCTTTTCGAAGAGCAGGGTGAGGCTGGAGGTCAGCTCGTTGTTGATGTGGATCTTCTTTTTGGTGAAGGGGATGGTGAAGCCCTTTCCAGCGCGGAAGGAATAGGAGAAATTGCCGTTGAGGGACTGGGATAGGCTGGTCTTGAGGATGTTGTAGGTATCCATGTCGGTGGTGTTTTCGGCAGAGGTGACGGACACGCTGAGATTGGCGTTGAGGTTCTTGAACAGGGTTCCGGTGAAGCCCAGCAAGGGATTGAGGGAGATGGAGCGGGTCTCCTGCTTGGGCTTGACCCAGTTGACGTCGCCGCTGGAGCGGACCGTGTATTGGAATCCGGTGTTCAGGCGTGAACTGGAGAGGACTTTATCCATGCCGAACCATTGTTCCACCTCCATCAGGGAGAGGGTCAGATCCGGGAAAGTGACGGCCACGGACTGGTTGGAGGCGTCGGCGAAGCGTTTGTTGATGGTGTAGGAATAGTTGAGCATGCTGTCGATCTTGCGTGAGAAGGCGATGCCGCTGGAGAGCGTGAGGGTGTTGTCGTCGGTGGTGGATTCGAGGGAATCGGCGGGCATGGTGTGGGGAACGCCGAGCTGGAAGAGGAAGGAGGGACGGCTGTCCTTGCGGGCGTAGGTCATCACATAGCCGTTCTGGTAAGACAGGGTGACGTTCTTGAGCTTGGCGAGGTAGCCGACCAGCGTGGCCGGCAGGTATCTGGTTGAAGCCGGCGCTTGGGTTTCGGGCCCGGGTTCGTCCTTCGGGGGCGGAGGCTCGCTCTGATCATCCCCGCCAAAATTGACCGTGACGCCATCCGGAAGATTGCCGCTGAAGGGATCCAGGACTATGGGCTGGTCTTGCGGCTCTTGCTCTTCCTTATCTTTGGGCTCCGACTCCGCCCTTTTGGCTTCGGCTTCCTTGCGCTGGGCCTCCAGCTTCATGTAGAGTTCGGCGCGGGCGCGTTCTTCATCCTTCCGTTTCTTTTCCTCGGGCGAGAGCTCTTCCTTATCCTTTTCCGTCTCTTGGGCGGAATCGGCAATGGCGGCTTGCTCCAGGACCCGGGCGGCGTGGGCGGAGTTCAGGCGTTCCGCCCAGGTGGCCAGCAGCGTGGAATTCATCAGGGTGAAGTTGGTTCGCAGGGTGCGGTTGGAATTGCCGTTGTTTTGATAGACTTCGATCTGTCCGGTGGGCGAGTTTTGGAAGTACTTGGTCTGCATTTCCGAGAACCGGGTGGTGCCGCTGACGGTGAGGCTCAGATACTGGCGCAAATAGGAGGGATTGTAGTTCAGGCCGAGGTCCTGGACGTATTCCGTGAGTTTGCCGATATTCAGGGATTTGAAATACTGTTTCTGGATGAGGTCGCGCTTGCTGTTCAGGCGCGCGGTGAGCGCGATGTCCGAAGTCAGGCCCCAGTTGATGTTGGTATCGGAGGTGAACAGCCTCCGGGGGATGATCTGGGCGCGGGGCCACCAGGAATAGACGCCTTCGCGCTTTTCCCAGTTCCAGCTTTGGGGTTCTTCGTTGTTGAAGGTGAAGCTGTTGTTCCAGGTTGTGGGAAAGAAGCCCAGGCGGTAGTTTTTGAAGAGATTGAAGCTGACCTTGTCGCTGGGGAAGGTGAGATTGTAGTTGTAGGTACCGCGCCAGAGAAAGACGGTGTCCACGGCGGTGGGCGTGTAACGGTAGGACTTTTCGATCCTGCCGCTGAGGGAGCCTCTATAGACGAGGAATTCGAGGATCTTGGATTTGGGGGCCTTGCGCTGGCTGAAACCGAAATCGGCTGAATAGACGAGGCTTTCGTTGCGTTCGCGGTTCTTCTCCGCAGGATCCGTGATGTTGTCGCGCAGAAGGTCGGAATTGGCGCGGAAACGGGGAATCCCCAGGCTGTAGTTGCGGGCGAGGCTGATGGGGATATCCAGGCTCCAGTAGGTGGGGAAAAGTTTGTTCAGGAAGTATTTGTTGGAGATGTTGAGGGTGGTGTTGGTGGTGAAAGTGTTGGTCCTGCCGCGCTGGATGATGGTGTTGAAGTTCTCGCTTTTCTCCTCGTAGTCCACGTCCAGGGTGCTCACGTCGGCGAAAGTGGAATTGAGCGAGATCCGCCTGGCCATACCGACGTCTTCGTAGGGATCGGTGACGCGGAGGTCGTTGTAGTAGATGATGCCGTTGAAGGGCGCGGGTCCGGTTTGGTCGGGCGGATTGTAAACGCCGAAAAAGATGTCGCGGACGTTGGTGAGGGTGGGGCTGCCCTTGTAGCCGTAAGTGGTGGTGCCGTGCACTACCTCCCCCGCTGTGACGTCCGGACCCAGCGAGTCTTTCAGCGACGTCATGTCCTGCAGGTTGTAGGTGAGTTCCATCCACTGATCGCGGATCATTTTACTGGCATAGGGCAGTACGGGGACGCGTTCCCGGATCTGGTAGTAGTTCAGGCTGTCGGCGCCCACCCGGAAAACCACTTCCACGGAATCGGGATGGAAGGGATTGCTCTCGCTGGCTTCGGGATAGATCCAAAACTTGATCTTGTCGTAGGAAAGCAGGCTGTAGGGATCGAACAGGCGCTGGCGCAGAAGCACCTGGTGGATGGGCTGAAGATTCTGGACGTTCAGGGTGAGCGAAGATTCGCTGGCTTCGCGGCGGGATTCGATGTAGGTGGAGCCTTCCGGGGACACGTAGTGCGAGCTGTTCTTCTGGTTGTTGACGATGCCGGAAAGGTAATTGGTGTTGTAAGAATTGATGAGGGTTTCGGGGACAATCTGGTCCTGCAGGTTGCGCACGAAGAAATCCTGCCACTTGTTCCCCACCACGGAAATATCGGAGATAAGGACTTTCGCGGTCTGGTCTGTTTCCAGAATGATCCTGCCGTAGGAGATCTTTTTGAGGTTGGGAGCCACACCGGCCGAGGAATTGTTGACGATCTGATACACGTTGGGATCGGTGATGGGGATGCGGTAGAGCCGCCAGCCGTCGTGGTTGACGTTTTCCAGATAGAGCGAATCCGTAAGCGAGAAGGAATAGCTGAAATAGCGGTCGAGGGAGTTCAGGACGCCGTTGCCGTCCAGATCTTCGCTATCCAGGACGCGGTTCCCCTCCGTGCCGTTGATCTGGGGGTAATCGCCATTCTGGTCGATCTCGTTGGAGGCCAGGTCGTTGGGATCGGCTCCGGGCTCGCCGGTGAAAATGCCGTCCAGGCCGGTATCCTCGTCCAGGGTGATGACGCCGTCGTTGTTGGCGTCCTCGTTGTTGAGCACGCCGAAGCCGCCGTACTCCGTGTAGAAGTCTTCGTTGATGTCGCCCAGATCGATGCGCAAAGTGGGATTGGGCATGGGTTCGCCGGTTTTCACGTCCAGTTTGACCAGCAGTTCGATGTATTTCTTCTGGGAGAAATCGAGCTGGTTGCCCAGGTATTTCAGCACTCCGCCCCAACTCCAGACGTTGGATCCGGGTATGCCGAGGTCGTTGGGAAATACCTTCAGGGCAAGGACGGTGACGGTTTCCTTCTTTTCCCTGTCGGTGAGCGTGAGGGGGTCTTCGATCTGCTCGCGGCGGATGTTTTTGGGATTGTACCAGATGCTTCTGCCCCGGGCCAGCGAACTGCCAAAGGGCTTGCTCGCCAAAGACCAGGACCCGATCGTGACGCCCATGGGATAGGAATCGACGATGGCCTCCATGTCGTCCAGGAAGGCTTCCTTCTTTTTGCCGTTGGGGTCGCCATACAGGCTGGGTATGGTATAAGCGACCTCTCCGGAAAGGACCATCCGCGATTCCGCGCTGGTGCTGATCAGCGGCAGGGCGTCCAGCCAACGGGTGATGAAGGCCGGTTTGACGGTGAGGCTGCCGTCGAGGTCGGCCATGTACATTTCGATGTTTTCGTTGCCTACCCGGGGGCGGCGGTCCGCCACGTTTTCGGAGCGGTAGATCAGGGTTCCGCCCAGCTTGGCGTAATCCGAGAAGTTCCAGTCGGCGCGGATTCCGGCCAGGGATTTGCTGGCGATCTCGAAAGTGCTGCGGTATTCATAGTCGATCTCGATCTTGGCGTCCGGATCCTTGCCGGCGGAGGTGAGGAAGGTGATGCGGCCGAAATCGTAATCCACGATGTAATCGATGTTCGCCCGCTGCTCCACGCCGTTGACCTTGACCACCACGCTGCCCTTGAGGATCCCGCCTTGCGCCAGATCCACGGCTTCGCGCCCGATCTTGCCTTTCACCGAGATATAAAACTTGATGTCCAGATAGCTGATGCTTTCGTTCTCATCGGTGTAGATGATGCCGTCGCCCAGGGGATCGAAAGGCTGGATAAATGGTATCAGGACGATGCCCGTGGTGAGGTTGACCGTGGTGTCGTCGCCGTTGATCAGGCCGTCGCCGGTGCTGTCCATGCGCAGATAGTCGTTGTAGGTGAGCACACCGGACACGGCGAGCGTATCCGGGATGAGATAGTTGCGGGTGAGGTCGACGTTGAGGGTGTAGATCTCCAGCTGGAAGCCATCGTTGCGGATGTTGGTCTTGTGCATGTCGTAAACGTTGCGCATCTGATAGTGCCAGACGTTGTCGGGATCGGTGGGGTCGTATTCCTGGTTGCGCCTGCGGATCACCTTGGCGTGCAGGATGCCGTCCTGTTCCTCGCTGTTGGCGGGAACCAGGGTCCCGTCGCGCTGGGTGTATTTTACGGCGATGGTGACCCGGCGGTCCAGCGTGCGGTTGATCTGGATGATGCCCGCGCTGTAGTCGGTCACGAAGTCCGTGCCCTCGACCAGTTCGTCGTAATAGGGCACATAGTAGTCGCCGGGCGAGAAGAAGATGGTGTCGCCGACCGCTGACGCCACGTTGTTGCTGGCGTTGGCGTCGTCGAGATAAACGCGGACGCTACCGCTGGCTGGTAAAAGTTCGGGGGTTCTGATCAGCCAGGCACCGCTGGCAGTGGTCTTGATGGCGTTGTTGACCCAGCCGGCCGGAACGTTGGCAGAAACGTCGGCCTGGGTGTAAAGTTCGTAGAGGTCATAGGGATCCGCCAGATAATACATGGTCCGCGAAGCGTAATCCCGGCTGCGGAACACCGTGGAATCCGCCTGGCTGGTGCCGATATAGCGCTGGGTGTTTTTCTGCCCCTCTTCCTTGGACGTGATCATGGTGAGGTCGAGGTTGCCGTATTTTAGTTTGGAAGTCACGCCAAACAAGCCTTGGGACGCCGTCGAATAGCTGATATAGCGGGATCCGGCCAGGGACAGGGTGATATTGCCAGCTTCGATGCTTTGAATGAGTTCGTCTTCGTCGCCCGTGTATTTGATGCTTACGTTATTGGGATCGAAGAGCTGTTCGTCTTGCTTGCTGTTGTATTTCAGGTTGACGGCGATCTTTTCGCCGATGGTGCCGGAAAGCCGCAGGTTCGTCTCCTGCTCCATCTTGATGTCAAAATTGCTGGCGTTGTTGGTCTCATAGATGGCGACGTTCTTGCGTTTGGTGCTGCCCACCTGGAGCGTGACCTTCTGGGTGCCATCCAGATTCAATTTGCCCGCGCTGGATCCCAACACTTTCTGCACCGCTTTGGGCATCGCGATGGTGGGAAGCTCCAGCACGAATTCCTTGATCAAGCCCGTAGTGGTGACCTGAGTTTGCTCGGTTTGGGTCTTGTATTGGTTGAACAGCGATTTGCGGAAGGACTTGCTTTGGAGGTTGGAGAAATAAGTATCGAACGACACTACGCGGGGAGGCACCAGATCCAGCCCTTCCACCCGGGTGTATATCGTCACTGTCTGTTTCGCGAAATCGACCTCTTCCAGGCTCTGGGGCGCGAATTCCCGCACGATGTAAGGCTGGCCGGTGTTGAGATTGAGGCCTTTGTTGATTTTGTAAACGTCAACCGTGTTGTAGATGAGCGGGGTGTAGCCCTCAAGATAGAAACGGCCTGGAATGCTCTGCGCAGCGGCCAGGGCGGCCAGGATCAGGAGCAAGAGGGAAAGGCTGCTGCGTTTTAGCATACAGTCCGGATTCAGCCAGCCAGCAAATGCCGGCAGGCAAGATAAATGCCGTCGAGAGTCAAAGTCTTGTCCACAAGGTCCGCCGAGGGAACCAAAGCCTTCACCAGATCGGCGATCCCGCCGGTGAGTACCGTGAGGATCTCCTTTTGTTCGAAGTATTGCAGCTTGATCCTTTGAACGTAGGCTTCCAACATCAAAGCATGCCCGTGGACTATTCCGGAAAGCAAGGCTTCGCGCGTGTTGGTGCCCAAAAACACGTGGGGTTCCACCAATTCGATCGGGGTGAGCAGGGCGGCGCTGTCAAAGAGTTTGTCCGCGCTGGATTTCAAGCCCGGAGCGATGGCAGCGCCGGCAAAGGTGCCGGTTGAGGTGACAAACTGGATCTTGGTGGCGGTTCCCAGGTCCAGGATGATGCAATTCGCGTTGTACTTTTTCCAGGCCGCGTAAGCGTTGGCAACGAGGTCGCCTCCGATGCTGGCGGGATCGGGAATCTTGTAGCCGAGGCCCAGGGGGCTGAGCGCGTTGATCTCCACAATGCTGGCTTGGAAGTATTTCTGGAACAAGTGCTGCCAGACGCGCGCCAATGGCGGGACAACGCTGGCCATGGCAATGATCTTGACCGAATCAGCCATGGTTTTTTCCAGCAGCGGGCTCAGCAAGCTGAAATACTCATCGGCTGTCCGGTTCGGGGAACTGAAGAACCGGGAATACCAGGCCAGTTTATCGTCTTGATAGATACCGCAAGTGATATTGGTATTGCCGATATCGATCGCCAGGATGGTTCCATCAACGCTGTCTTGATACATAATCTCTACACCAAGTGATATTCGGAAAAATAAAAACCAAAGCCGGACACGCGTCGGATGCTAAATTTCGGGGAAACTCATTTGTGTCAATGAAATTCCTGCAAGCGGCGGTTCAACCGAAGCCCAGTTCCTTCAGTGCGGTCGCTTTGCGGCGCCAGCCGGGATTCACCTTCACCCAGAGATGCACCAGCACCGGCATCTGCAAAAATGTCGCCAATTGGCGCTCCGCATACTGGCGGATCCTTGCCAGCCCTTCACCTTTGCTGCCGATGAGGATCACCTTCTGGCTTTGGCGTTCCAGCCAGATCACGGCATCGATCACAGTCCTGCCTTCCTCCTCTGTGTATTTTTCCACCAGCACCGCCGTCGCGTAGGGTATTTCTTGCTGCAGGAGATGGAAGATGCCCTCACGGATCACTTCCTGGGCGAAGAAGCGCAGGGGTAGGTCGGATAACTGGTCCTCCTGATAATAGGGTTCATGAAAGGGGATGAATTGCAGCATGGCGTGGAGCAATTCCGGGACCTGTTCTCCAGTGCGCGCGGAAATGAAATGCGCTGCGGATATGGATCCCGGCAGGTGCTTCCTGTAATCATCCGGATCCAGATCCTGCTTCAGGTCCACTTTGTTGAAGACCGCCAGTTGCGGTGTTTTCACCCGCTGCAAAAGGGCCAACACCTCCAGATCGAAATCAGTGGGGAATCTGAGCACATCGCTGATGAACACGATCAAATCCACATCCTGGAACGCCTCCGTCCAGATCCGCTGCATGCGCTGCTGCATTTCGTAACGGGGTTTCAGGTACCCCGGGGTGTCGATGAACACCACCTGGCAATCCTCGCGGTTCAGGATGCCTTTGATCGCGTAACGCGTGGTTTGGGGTTTGGGCGAGGTGATGGAGATCTTCTCGCCCAAAATCCTGTTCATGAGGGTGGATTTCCCCGTGTTCGGCTTGCCCAGAATGGCCACGAAACCGCTCCGGAAATCTGGCCTTAGCATCGTTCCCTGTCCGGGCCGGAGAGTTGATCCAATCCCAATATGTCAGCCGGTACTGCCGTGCAGCTCTTAAAGTGTTTCGAACACGCCGGCGATGATTTGCACGACTTCCTGAAGCTGTTCAGGCGTGATCACGAGGGGCGGCGCCAAGCGGATGATGTGCCTGTGGGTGGGCTTGCAGAGGATGCCTTTTTCCTTGAATTTCAGGCATACGTCCCAGGCTTCGTAACCATCCTTGGGCTCCACCACGATAGCGTTGAGCAGGCCTTTCCCGCGCACCAGCTTGAGCATCGGGTGCTGGATCTTCTTCAGTTCCTCGCGGAACATCATCCCCAAATCGTAGGAACGCTGGGCCAGGTTTTCCTCTTTGACCACTTCCAGCGAGGCTTTGGCGACTGCGCAAGCCAGGGGGAATCCGCCAAAGGTGGAACCATGCTGGCCCGGCTTGATCGTGAGCATGATCTCGCGGTCGGCCAGAACGGCGGAAACCGGCATCACTCCTCCCGCCAGGGCTTTGCCCAGGATCAGGATGTCGGGCCGGACGTTTTCATAATCGCAGGCCAGCAGTTTACCCGTGCGGGCGATTCCCGTCTGGATCTCGTCGGCGATAAACAGCACGTTGTGTTCTTTGCAGAGGTTGTAACAGTCTTTCAGGTAGCCATCGTAGGGCACGAAAACACCCGCTTCGCCCTGGATCGGTTCCACGATGAAAGCCGCGACGTTCTTGCCGTTCTTGGCCAGGAACTCTTTCAGGGCGTTGGCGTCGTTGTACGGAATCTTGGCGATACCGGGCAGGAAGGGGCCGAAACCTTCGTAGCAGTCGGGATCCGTGGAAGCGGACACCACTGCCAGGGTGCGGCCATGGAAGTTGTTTTGGGCAAATACTATTATCGCCCCGTCCTTATCCACGCCCTTGACCTGGTAAGCCCATTTACGGGCGAGTTTCATCGCCGTTTCCACGCCCTCGGCGCCTGAATTCATGGGCAAAACCATGTCGTAACCGAAGAACTCGGTGATGTATTTCTCGTACTCGCCCAGCTTGTTGTTGAAGAAAGCGCGGGACGTGAGGGTAAGTTCTTTGGCCTGGTCGATCAGGGCGTTGATGATCTTGGGATGGCAATGGCCCTGGTTTACTGCCGAGTAGGCTGAAAGAAAGTCGTAATATCGGTTTCCTTCGGGATCCCACAAAAACACCCCTTCTCCCTTGGCCAGAACTACAGGCAGAGGATGGTAATTGTGCGCTCCATATTTTTCTTCCAGTTCGATGGACCGGGCGGAACTTATGTTTCCGTATTTGAGATTCTCGGGCATGGTGTAACTCCTGTTTTGATTTATTATTCTGCCCCAAGCCAAATCTAATAAACGTTTTTTGTGTCAAGGACATTCTTCTCGCCGGAGTTTGGGCGGAGCGAATCTGATTGACAAATATCCCCGCTCCGGAGTCTTGCCCCGAAAGGAGTTCAGTATGTTTTACCGGAAAATGCCACGCTCACAGGATAGTCTTTCCATCCTGGGCCTGGGCTTGATGCGCCTGCCCGCCACCCCCGAAGGGCATATCGACGAAGAACGCAGCCTGGAAATGCTGCAGCACGCTGTGGATAACGGGGTAAACTATTTCGACACCGCCTGGGTCTATTACAACGGCGCCAGCGAACAACTGATGGGCAAATTCGTGGACAGAGCCCCCCGGAATAAACTGCTGATCGCCACCAAGAGCCCCTGCTGGCTGATCAAAACCCCGTCCGACCTGGACAAGTACCTGTATGAATCTTTGGAGCGGTTGCGCACTGACTACATCGATTACTACCTGCTTCATTCGCTGGGCCAGCGTTCCTGGAATGAAATGAAGAAACTCAAGGCTCTCGACTGGCTGGAGAAACAGAAGGCCGATGGCAGGATCCGCCACATTGGTTTTTCTTTCCACGATAAATACCCCGTATTCAAGAAGATCGCGGAATACTACGACTGGGATTTCTGCCAGTTCATGCTCAACTATCTGGACACGCATTACCAGGCGGGTTTGAGCGGTTACCGGCTCGCCTCATCCAAGGGGATGGGGATCATCGCGATGGAGCCTCTGCGCGGGGGAAAACTGGTGCAAAACATCCCTCCCGGAGTGGATGCCATCTGGAAGAAGAGCGCGCACGCCTGGAATCCCGTCCAGCGCGCCCTGAATTGGATCTGGAACCTTGAACACTGCACAGTTGCCTTGTCCGGCATGAGCAACCTGGAGCAGTTGAAAGAGAACATCGAACTGGCCAAGCTCTCCCCCACTGTCGAACTCAGCGAAAAAGAACTCAGGATTTACAACCAGGCGCGGCTGGAATACATCCGGCGGATCGCCGTCCCTTGCACGGAGTGCCGCTATTGCATGCCCTGCCCTCACAAAGTCGCGATACCAGGAGTGTTTGGCATTTATAACGAGGCTGTGATGTTCAATGACCGGGATCGGCATCTGAAGGAATACAAAGGCTGGATCCCGGAAGAATCCCGGGCCGACAAGTGCGTGAACTGCGGAGCTTGCGTGAGCAAATGCCCCCAGCATATCCCTATCCCGGACAGAATGAAAGAAGTGGCGGAGTATTTCCAGGAAGCTTAGCCCTCCAGCCCAGCCCTCAGATTATCGCTCAAACCAGGCTTCCGGCCTCGCCGGAGTTTCATCTGCCGGTTTGATACACGCCCAATACTTTCCCAAGTTAGTTGGGGATATAGTGGGCCATTATTATGGTCGGCGACGATCCCACTGCAAGGCCCGAAACTGGATGGATAAGATTATCCACTCCAGCCAGAATGGCGGCTGTAGGGGCAGATTGGAGAGTTTAGGGACGTCCGATGGAGTAGTAGGTGAAGCCCAAATCCCTCATCTGGGAAGGCTCGAACTGGTTGCGGCCGTCAAAGATGACCGGTTGGCGCAGGTTCCGCAGGATGGTCTGGAAATCCGGGTAACGGAATTGGTGCCATTCGGTGACCAGGAGCAGAGCGTCCGCGCCAATGAGAGCGGAATACTCGTCGTGGCCATATTCCAAACCCGTCCGTGTTCCGAAAATCCGCTGTGCTTCGAGCATCGCCACCGGATCGTAGGCCTGCACTTTCGCCCCAGCTTCGAGCAGAGCGTTGATCATTTCCACCGAGGGCGCTTCGCGCATGTCATCGGTTTGCGGCTTGAAGGCCAGGCCCCAGAGGGCAAATGTTTTCCCAGTCAAATCAGCTCCGAAATGCTGTTTGATCTTATCGATGAGAATGAGTTTCTGCGCATCGTTGACGTCCTCGACCGCCTGCATGATGCGGGCGGGCAAGCCGTTCTGGCGATGCATGTGGATGAGGGCTTTGACGTCCTTGGGGAAGCAGGAACCGCCATAGCCCACGCCGGGATAGATGAATTTGTAGCCGATCCGGCTGTCGGAACCAATCCCATGGCGCACTTCGGCGATATCCGCCCCCAAGGCTTCGCAGAGGCGGGAAAGTTCGTTCATGAAAGAGATCTTGGTAGCCAGCATGGCGTTGGCGGCATATTTGGTCATTTCGGCGGAACGGACGCTCATCAGGATCACGCGGTCGCTGGTGCGGTTGAAGGGCAGATACAATTCCCGCATGAGCTTACCGGTAGCGGGATCTTCCACACCTACCACCACGCGGTCTGGCTTCATGAAATCCTCGATCGCGGCGCCTTCCTTGAGGAATTCCGGATTGGATACCACCGCGAAAGGAATATCCACTCCCCGGGCTGCAAGCTCGTCCTGGATCACTTTCCGGACCTTGTCGGCCGTACCCACCGGCACCGTGGATTTATCCACGATGATCTTGTGTTCCTGCATATGCCGGGCGATGTCACGCGCGACGCTCAAAACGTATTGCAGATCGGCGGAACCGTCCTCATCGGGAGGCGTTCCCACGGCGATAAAAATGATTTTGGAGGCCTGGACGGCGGCCGCGATATCCTGGGTGAAACTCAGGCGGCCTTCCTGTTTGTTGCGTTTGACTATCTCCAGCAAGCCGGGTTCAAAGATCGGAATCTCGTCGTTGTTGAGTTTGGCGATCTTTTCCGGATTGTTGTCCACGCAGACCACCCGGTTGCCCATGTCCGCGAAACAGGCCCCGCTTACCAAACCGACGTAACCGCTGCCAATCACCGCTAATTTCATGCTTTGTCCTTTTTGTTCAGGAAATAGGCGATGGTTTCCCTGATTCCCTGATCCAGAGTGTAGATCGGACTCCAGCCCAATTCCCTGAAGGCTTTGGAACAATCAAGCAAAGACCGCTTCAGATCGCCCATGCGGGCCGGCCCGGTGTGGGGGCGGATCTGCTTGCCCAGCTGGAGCAGAAGGGTTTTATAAAGTAAAAGAGTGGTGGTCTCCACGCAGGTGCCGATATTGAACACATCGTTGTCCCCGGCTTCCAGGACGGCCACGTTGGCGCGCACGGCGTCGAGGACATACACGTAGTCACGGATCATGCCCTCGGGGGCGTCTGGGTACGCGTAGAGAGTTGGTGCCTTGTCGTGGATCAGTTTCTCGATGAACAGCGAAACCACACCAGCCTCGCCATGCGATACCTGCCGCGGTCCGTAAACGTTGGCGTAGCGCAGCACCGTGTAATTGAGTCCGTATTGATGATGGTAAAAATGGAGATATTCTTCACCAGCGTGCTTGTTGATGGCATAAACCGAGAGTGGCGTGGGCGCGTATGTTTCCGTGGTCGGGTACTCGGTTGCTTCTCCGTAAATCGCTCCCCCGGAAGAGATAAAGATCACTTTTCTAACATTATGCTTTACACAGTTTTGCAGTACATTGATCAGGCCTTTCACGTTCACTTCCGCGTCCTGCAGCGGATCTTCGATGGAGAGTGGAACGCTGACCTGGGCGGCGTGGTGGTTCACGATATCTGGCTGTTCGTTGGCGAAAATGTCTTCCAGGGCTGGAGCGCAGATGTCGCACTCGTAGAACTTTGCCCGGGGATTGAGATTGTCCCGTGAACCAGTGGAAAGGTTATCCACTATCACGACGTGATGCCCCGCATCCAGATAGGCGTCGGCGACGTGGGAGGCGATGAATCCGGCTCCGCCGGTGATAAGGATTTTCATCAATCAGCATCCACTATTTCGTAAGTACCCAGGATCTTGACGTCCTTGGGATCGATCTTGACCATCACAGCCTGGCGCAGAATATTCACTTGCAGCCTCACTTCAGAGAGTTTATCGTGGCTTTCCACCACACCGGTCACGCCTTTGAGCGGACCCTTGATGATCTCCACCTGCAAACCTTCGGAGAGCCAGAGAGTCGGTTCCAACGGGACTTTGGGCTGAGTGCTGAGGCGGATGTTGAGCAGGTCTTCCAGTAATTCCTCTTGCACCGGGACCCGGATGAATGAAACGGTCATTCCCGAAATGAGCAGCCTTTGCTTTTGCGTGTTGTCGATCACGCAAAAGAGATAGCCGGGAAACATCGGCCGGGTGAAGGTTATCGCCCGGCGCTGGTAGACCCGGCGGCTTTCCATTTGAGGCAGAAAATAGCTGATGCCGTTGTTCCGGGCATACTCGGCGAGTTTCTTTTCGCAGCGGGGCTTAGTATGCACAACCGCCCAACGTTGGTCTCCGCTGGCTGGTTTTAGTTCACCGAACAGCTCGTCGATAAAAACCGGAGCGTGGGTCGCCATTTAATATCTGTAGTTTTCTGGCTTGTAGGGACCGCCGATGGGGACGTTGATATAGGCGGACTGGTGTTTGCTCAGTTGCGTGAGTTGGACTCCCAGTTTATCCAGATGCAGCCTGGCAACTTCCTCATCCAACAGCTTGGGCAGCGTATAGACGCCTATCCCGTGCTTGTTTTGCCAGAGGTCGATCTGGGCCAGAACCTGGTTGGTAAAGGAACAGCTCATCACAAAGGACGGGTGTCCGGTCGCGTTGCCCAGGTTGACCAAACGGCCTTCGGAGAGCAGGATGATCACTTTGCCATTGGGCAAATGGATCTTGTCCACTTGCGGCTTGACGTTCTCTTTGGCTACTCCATGCAGGGAGAACAGCTTGCCCACCTGGATCTCGTTGTCGAAGTGGCCAATGTTGCAGACAATGGCGTGGTCTTTCATCTTGAGCATGTGGTCGACCCGGATGACGTCGCAATTACCGGTGGCGGTCACGTAGATGTCCGCTTCGTCCAGCATGTTGTCCACGGTATTCACTTCAAAGCCTTCCATCGCGGCCTGCAAGGCGCAGATGGGATCGACCTCGCTGACCACCACCCGGGCTCCGAAACCGCGCATCGATTGCGCGCAGCCTTTGCCCACATCACCGTAGCCGCAGACCATTACCACTTTGCCCGACACCATGACGTCGGTGCCTCGCTTGATGCCGTCGGCCAGGGATTCCCGGCAGCCGTAGAGGTTGTCAAACTTGGATTTGGTGACCGAGTCGTTCACGTTGATGGCAGGGAACAGCAAAGCTTTGTCGGCCAGCATTTGATAGAGGCGATGGACTCCCGTGGTGGTTTCTTCGCTCACTCCGCGCAAGCCTTTCACTGTCCGGTGCCACTTTTGCGGGTCGGCTTCCAGTCCGGAGATCAGCAGTGACTGCACCAGACGCATTTCTTCGGATTTGGCTGTGATGGCCGGATGCTTCAGTTTGGCTTGAAACTCCTCTTCCAGACGATAGCCTTCGTGCACCAGCAGCGTGGCGTCTCCCCCATCGTCCACGATGAGGTCCGGACCGCCTTTGGGCCAGTCAAGCGCGCGCTGGGTGCAATTCCAGTAATCTTGAAGCGTCTCACCCTTCCAGGCGAACACCGGAATGCCTTTGGCAGCGATCGCCGCCGCCGCGTGGTCCTGGGTGGAAAAGATGTTGCAGCTGGCCCAGCGGACCTGCGCTCCCAGTTCCACCAGGGTTTCGATCAAAACGGCAGTTTGGATCGTCATGTGCAGGCTGCCCGTGATCCTGGCTCCATGCAGCGGTTTGCTGGGTCCATACTTCCTGCGCAGAGCCATCAGGCCCGGCATCTCGATCTCGGCCAGGGCGATTTCCCGGCGGCCAAAATCAGCCAGTGAGATATCCGCTACTTTGTAGTCCATATTCTCCATCCTCTATCTGGAAAAAAGCGCCGGACCAAAGAGATCGTGAATCCCTGCGGTCCGGCACATATTCTTGCTATTATCTCCTGTGGAAGCGATCGCCGCCACGTCCGCCCGAACGCCGGTCACGGTCGCCGCCGCGGTCGTCACGACGGTGGGGTTCCCGTTCATGTTTGGGAGCGTTGGGATCGGGCTCCGGATTTCCGGCGACGCCTTTCATGGTCAGCGCCAGCTTGCCTTTGTCCATGCCCAGGGATTTCACGTGCACGATGTCGCCCATCTTGACCATGTCTTCGGGATGCCCGATGCGCGAAGTGTGCATCTGCGAAACATGCACCATGCCTTCTTTTACGCCGCCCAGGATCTTGACGAAGATGCCGTAGGGCTCGATGCGGGTGATCGGGCCTTCAAATTCCTCGCCGATCTCTGGATCGATGGCGATCCCTTTGATCATGCCCTTGGCCTTCATGATGGAGTCCTTATTGGGGGAAAGGATCCGCACTGTGCCGTCGTCCTGGATGTCGATCTCCACCTGGCAGGCTTCGATGATCGATTTGATCATCTTGCCGCTCGGTCCGATGATTTCTCCGATTTTGTCCACAGGCACCTTGAAAGCTTCAATGCGCGGGGCGGTGGGCGCCAGGTCTGCCCTGGGGCCTTCGATGCATTCGTGCATGATGTCCAGTATGCGGAACCGCGCGGCCTGGG
Organism: Candidatus Cloacimonadota bacterium; assembly: GCA_027318475.1. Taxonomy (GTDB): domain Bacteria; phylum Cloacimonadota; class Cloacimonadia; order Cloacimonadales; family Cloacimonadaceae; genus Syntrophosphaera. The sequence continues at coordinate 16,476 of DAHVPC010000031.1, forward strand.
CTTTTTCCAGGGCTATGCGCATGATGTCCTTGGTGATGCCTTCGACCTTGATGTCCATTTGCATGGCGGTGATTCCCTTACGGGTGCCGGCGCACTTGAAATCCATGTCGCCCAGATGGTCTTCCAGGCCCATGATATCGGTCAGGATGACGTAGTTGCCGCCTTCCATGATCAGGCCGTTGGCAATTCCAGCTACGGGTGCCTGAATCGGCACACCGGCTGCCATCATCGCCAGACAGCCGCTGCAAATCGAGGCCATGGACGAAGAACCGTTTGATTCCAGGGTGTCGGCCACGATGCGCATGGTGTAGGGGAAGCCTTCTTTATCCGGTAAAACCGCTTTCAGCGCGCGTTCCGCCAGGTTGCCATGGCCAAGTTCGCGGCGTCCCACGGGTCCCATTCTGCCTGCTTCGCCCACACTGAAGGGCGGGAAATTGTAGTGCAGATAGAAGCTCTTCTTATACTCGATCTCCAGGCCGTCGATGACCTGTTCGTCGCTGCCGCCGCCCAAGGTGACGGTGCCCAGAGATTGGGTTTCGCCTCTGGTGAAGAGGGCGGAACCGTGCACGATCGGCAGAACGTCGATCTCGCAAGTGATCTCGCGGATATCGTCCAGGCCGCGCCCATCCACGCGGTGATGCTTGTTCAGGATGGAATCGCGCACATAGCGGCGGATGAGTTCTTCGAACGCATTCTTGTACCAGCGCTCATCTTCCTCGTAGGTTTCAGAGTTCTCAGCCTGGTATTTTTCCAGCATTTCTGCTTCGGCCGCGTCAAAGGCGTCCTGGCGTTCCTGTTTGCCCAGGATGATGGCGGCGTCTGCGATTCTCTGCCCGAAATCGGCTTCCACCCGGGCCATGATGTCCTTGGGAATGGCGACGAGCGTTACTTCGACCTTGGGTTTGCCGGCCAGGCTGGCGAATTCCTCTTGAAGCGCGCAGAGCTTCTTGATCTCTTCATGCCCGGTATAAACGGCATCGAGCATGACCTCTTCGCTCAGTTCCGCAGCGGCTGATTCGATCATCACTACAGAGGATGCGGAGGCTGCCACCGAAAGGTTCAGTTTGGACGTGCCATTGAGCTGGCTCTGGTAGGGATTGACGACGATCTGGTCATCGATGTAACCAACGGTAACGCCGGCGATCGGGCCATGGAAAGGAATGTCGGAGATCGTCAGCGCCAGCGAAGCGCCCAGAATTCCGAGGGCGGAGGGGTCATTCTCGCCATCGTAGGAAAGGACGTTCAGAACCACGTGGACCTGGTTGCGGAAGCCATCCGGAAAGAGCGGACGGATGCTGCGGTCGATGACGCGGGCGGAAAGCGTGGCATCAGTGGTGGGCCGTGCTTCGCGCTTGAAGAAACCGCCCGGGATCTTGCCGCTGGCATACATCTTCTCGATGTAGTCCACGGTCAGCGGGAAAAAATCCTGCTGTTCCACGGCGTCTTTGCTCATGGTGGCGGTCACCAGCACGGAACTTTCTCCGTAGCGGATAAACACGCTGCCGTTGGCCTGTTTGGCCATTCTGCCGGTTTCCACGTAAAGCTTGCGTCCGCAGAAATCGATCTCGCGTTTGATAATGTTGAAGTTATGCATTACTTCTCCTGGTTTGGACTGGGGGAGAAGAAGCAATAGGCTGAAAAACGTCTTCGCTGCGTGTCTTTCAGCGTATTGCTCATGCTCCCTCAGTGGTTGTTTTCTTATGTCCCGGCGCGGGCCGGAACGTTAACAAACGCAAGGTGGATCCAGCCAGATATTTAGCGAATCCACCCTGCAGTATTTTGGCTGAGTTTTACTTGCGGATTTTCAGCGCCTTGATCAGTTCGCGGTAGCGGGTGATGTCTTTCCGCTTCAGATAATCAAGCAGGCGCCGTCTTTGCCCGATCAGTTTCAACAGCCCGCGGCGTGTGCTGAAGTCCTTCGTATGCTCTTTCAAGTGACCGGTGATATCATTGATCCGCCGGGTGAGCAGGGCGATCTGGACTTCTGGCGAGCCTGTGTCTGATTCATGGAGTTTAAACTCTGCCATGATAGCCGTTTTGGCCTCAGGTGTTAGTGGCATTTAAGCCTCCAGTGGTATTTTGGGGTCAGGTTTTCAGGTGGGGGGAAACTGTAAAGGGATTTTTTGGGTTAATAGGTTAATGGGTTAATAGGTTAATGCTGCGCAGCGTTGTTATCTGTGGAACGGATCAAGCCCACTAGTTGTCTCTTGACTTTTTGAGTTAAAGATTGGCAATCTGTTACAGTCTCTTTGTCCAATATAAAACCAAGCATATCAGCGATCTCAATTTGGGTGGAAAGTTCCGTAATTGATCCCAGAGCAATATTGAGAAATTGAGCAAGCTCCTTTCGTGACTTTCTTCCGCATCCTTCGGCGATATTTGTTGGAACAGAGGTTGCTGCTCTCTTCATCTGTGATGTCAAACCCCATACTTCATCTCTGGGGAATTTCTCCGTCACAGAATATACCAGTTTTACAAGAAGCATGCTTGATTTGTATACTTCTAGCTCTGTGTGCATCATAAATCTTAAATTCCTTTACTCCAAAATCCGAGCCCACCATTAACCCATTAACCCATTAACCCATTAACCCATTAACCCATTAACCCATTAACCCATTAACCCATTAACCCATTAACCCATT
>DAHVPC010000031.1:19217-24272 GCA_027318475.1 Candidatus Cloacimonadota bacterium
AACCTGTAAAAGTGGTGGAGGTGGCGGGTATCGAACCCGCGTCCAAAGAACCGCCCATGAGTGAATCTACATGCTTAGTTGTCTTTAAGTTCAGCCGCCGCGGTGAAAGACAATCAGACCCGCAACGGCCTAGCTCAAGGGCTTAGCCGGATCCTATGAGCTCTCGAATCCGGAGCGGCCGCGCTGTTTCGACGCCCAAGCCCTTCCCGGCGGCTCGGAAGGGTTGAACGTTAGTAGCTTACGCTGCTAAGGAGTAGTTGTTGTTTGCAATTAGATTTGTTTGCTGCTTGTTGACGGAGTGGACAACATCTCCGGCATGCATCTCTCACACACTGGTTCCCTGTCGAAACCATGTCACCCCCTATACACTTTTCAAAGATCCGGATACAATCTAGTGCAAACGGCTCTCGTGTCAAGCCCTAATTACATCCGGAGTCCTTCAGGACCTCTTGCTCCGGGCCAAAAGCCGGTTTTGGCTTCTGGTCCGGGATTGGCTCTTGTGATGCCCTGTTGAGCTGACGCGAGCGCTCTGATGAAGCTTACGACACCGTGCCGATGATCTGTTTTAGGCTCAGGCCACGCGCCTCCATGTGCTCCCGCAAACCTTGCATGATGCGGGCAGCCGACAGGGGATCGCAATACAGAGCGGTGCCGACTGCGATCGCCGCAGCTCCCGCGTAAAAGAACTCCAAAGCGTCCTGCCAGCTGTGGATGCCGCCCATCGCCAGGATGGGAATGCGCACAGCCTGCGCGGTTTTGTAGGTAAGCGCGAGAGCCACTGGTTTGATCCCGATCCCGCTGTATCCACAGACAGGTCGCGAGATGCGGGATTTTCCCGTGTTCCAGTCTATCGCCATTCCGTAGAGCGTGTTGATAAGAGCCAGGGAACTGGCCCCGCCTGCTTCCGCGGCTTGGGCGATGGCGGCGATATCGGTGACGTTGGGGCTGAGCTTGACTATCAGTTCTCTCTGAGTGAGTTCAGCCAACCGCCTAGTCAGGGCGTAAACGACGTCCGGATCAGCTCCGAAGGCGATTCCTTCCTTCTCCACATTGGGGCAGGAAACGTTCACCTCATACCCGGCCAGACCCTCTTCTTTCTCCAATGCCAGCAGGATCTGGACGAACTCATCGATCGAAGCACCGGAAAAACTGACTATCAAAGGCACTTTCAGCACTTCCCTCAGCCTGGGCAATTCTTCGCCAATGAAGGCTTCCAGGCCTGGATTCTGCAAGCCGATGGCGTTCAATAAACCTGCCTCGGTCTCATACAGACGTGGGGGCGGATTGCCCGTGCGCGCTTGCAAGGTGATCGTTTTTGAGACATAGAGCCCCAACACGGATTGGTCGAACAGGTCAAAATATTCTGTGCCGAAGGTTCCGGAAGCCACTGCCACCGGGCTTTGCAGCTCCATGCGCCCCAAGGAAGCAGCCAAACGGTTCACAATTCCCCCCAGCGGATCAGGCTGGCGTCAAACACCGGCCCTTCCTTGCACACGCGCTGATAGCCCTCCCCCACGGGAACCGCGCATCCATGGCAAACGCCCACCCCGCAAGCCATATAGGCTTCCAGCGACACATAGTGCAGGATTGGCCCGACGATCTGCGCCAGGGCTTTTAACATGGGCAGCGGACCACAACTGTAAACAACGTTTATCCCTTTGTCACGAATGAGTTGGACGGCTCCCTCAGTGACCAGTCCCTGCCTGCCGGAACTTCCATCGACGGTCCACACATCATCGCAGGGAAAGACGTCGTCCCTGCAGTTTCCTCCATGCAGAAAGGTGAACTCATTCGAAGCGTCCAGTTTATCACGCAGATAAGCCAGCGGCGGATAGCCCACTCCCCCGCTCACCAGCAGCACCCGGGAGTCCTTAACCAGCTGAAATGCGTTTCCCAGCGGACCCAGCAGTTTCAGAGGAGCGCCCGGTTCCAGAACCTGCAAAGCTTGGGTTCCCGGTCCCAAAACCTTGATCAGGAAAGCGATCTCATCGCTTTGAACCTTGTAAATGCTGACTGGCTTGAACAGCCGGCGATCCTGCCCAGCCGCACCGGACTTCAGTTCAAAGAACATGCCCGGGCGGCAAAGCGCGGCCAGTCCAGCATCGCGCACAGCCAGCAGGCAGTAATTGCCGCCGATCGATTCGCTGCGGTGCACTGGAAGAGTTAAGTAGCGAATCATTGCTCCGCTTGCCAGGTAACCTTTCCTTCCAGCAAGGTCCAGATCACTTTGCCGGACAGAGTTTGATTCAGCCAGGGGGTGTTCTTGCTTTTGGAAAGAATGCTGTCGGCGTCGAAAGTAGTGCTTTGGTTCAGGTCGATGATGGTCACATCCGCCGGCATTCCGGTTTTCAAGACTCCTGACGGTAAACCGAGCAACTTGGCTGGCGCGGAAGTTAAAGCCTGAATGACGCGTTCCAGCGTTACTATCCCTGGCTTGACCAGATTGTGGTAGAGCGCTGGGAAGGCTGTCTCCAACCCGATGATCCCAAAGGGCGCGTGGTCGAATTCGCGCACCTTCTCAAAGTCCGCGTGCGGCGCGTGATCCGTCGCGATGCAGTCGATGGTTCCGTCTTTCAGGGCCGCGACGCAGGCCAGGCGGTCTTTTTCGGTCCGCAGGGGCGGTTTCATCTTGGTGTTCGTATCGAAATTCAGGCAGGCTTCCTCAGTCAGCAGCAGATGGTGCGGCGTAACTTCGCAAGTCACCTGGAGGCCGCGGTCTTTGGCTGAGCGAACCAGCTCGATCGACCGCGCGGTGCTGATATGGGCAATGTGTAGGCGGGATTTGGTGTTTTCAGCGAGCATGATATCGCGGGAGACGATCACTTCTTCAGCCAGCGCGGGAATGCCGGTGAAACCCAGCTGCGAGGATACTTTTCCCCCGTGGATCTGACCTTTGCCGCTCAGTGATTCTTCCTCAGCGTGGACGATCAGGGGTAGGCCGAAATTAGTGGCGTAGCGCATGCAGTTGAGCATCAGCTTGGAGTTTTGCACACAGCGTCCGTCATCCGAAACTGCCACTATCCCGCCGGATTTCATGGTCGCCATCTCGCTGATCTCCAATCCGGCGCTTTGCTTGGTCATCGCTCCGATCACGTAAACCCTGGCGTAGCCAAGGTCTTTGGCCCGGCGTTGGATGTAGTCCACCGTGGCGATGTTATCCACCACGGGATCGGTGTTGGGCATGGCGCACAAACTCGTGAATCCGCCATGGGCGGCCGCTTTGGTGCCGGAGACGATGTCTTCCTTATAGGTTTGGCCGGGGTCGCGCAGATGCACATGGATGTCCGTAAAACCTGGAAAGACGTGCATTCCCGCAGCGTCGATGACTTGGTCGGCCTTGTCTTCCAGATGCTTGGCGACTTTTTTGATCAAGCCCCCTTTGATGAGGATGTCGCGGGGTTTGAAGGTTCCGTCCAGGTAAACCGTTCCGTTGGTGATGAGTGTGGTCATTTTGCGCTCCTTTTAGGCCTTGCCGCCGAGTATGAGGAACATCAGCGCCATGCGCACTGCCACGCCGTTCGCGACCTGTTCCACGATGATGCTTTGGTTGCTATCCGCGATCTCGGGCAGAATCTCCACCCCGCGGTTCATGGGACCCGGATGCATGATCAGGGCGTCCTTCTTGGCATATTTGATGGTGTCCTTGGAGAGCACATAGTGCTTACTGTATTCCTCCAAACTGGGAAACAGGCCGTCGGTCATACGCTCCATCTGCATGCGCAGACCCATCACGATGTCAGCGTCACTGAGGGCTTCGCGCAAGTTGTATTCCACGCGGCAGCCATAGATCTCCTCCATGTTTCCGGGCATCAGGGTGCGCGGTCCGCAGACCGTGACCTCCATGCCCAGTTTCTTCATCCCGATCAGGTTGGAGCGCACCACGCGGCTGTTCAAAATGTCTCCCACGATCGTGATCTTGAGGCCATTCAGGTCGCCCAGTTTTTCCCAGATGGAAAAGATGTCCAGCAGCGCTTGCGTGGGATGCGCGTGACGCCCGTCTCCGCCGTTGATCACGGGTTTACCGGAGTATTTGTGAACCATTTGCGGGCTCCCGGGTGAACTGTGCCGGATGCAGTAGAGATCGATGCCCATGGCGTCCAGCGTATAGACGGTGTCCTGCAGGCTCTCGCCTTTCTGGAGCGCGGAGATGGAGGCCTGGAAACTCACCACGTCGGCGCTGAGGCGGTTGGCGGCGAGCTCGAAGCTCATCCTCGTGCGGGTGCTGTTCTCCACAAATAGGGTACAAACAGTTTTACCGCGCAGGGTGGGGATTTTTTTGTATTCCCGGAGGTTGATCTCCTTCATGCCTTTGGCGGCATCGAGGATATACATGATTTCTTCAGCGGAATAGTCGTCGAGGTCATAGACGTTGCGGCCGAGGAATTGAGGCGTAGAGGTCATACTTTCTCCTTTCCGGCTCACTGGCGCGGATTAAAGGTCTTAGATTTTGGGACAGGATAGCGCGGAGGGATTTTCGTCAAGAGTTTTGTTTGGCTCCGTTTCTCCCTGGCAACTTTCTGTGCTGCTTCCAGCCCGCTACCCGCCAAGTTATCGCCGCTTCGGTAGGAAGCCGGCGGATTGCAGGCTGGAGGCGGCTAAAACCGGCCCCAGGAACAAGAGCTGATGCCAAATCGCTTCCCAGTCTTTTACAGCCCATCCATTCAACAAAAGTTCTTGACTGATATCGTCAGGCTAATTTTTGGTTTGGAAATGTGAAAATCCTACAGGAGAATAGACCATGAAGAGATTAATCATAGTGATCCTGGCCTTGTTGATAACCCTTTCGGCTTGCGCGGTCCAGCGCCATAAACTGAGCGCGCAGGGCAATGTCAACCTGAAGACCGCCAACGTCTATTATGCCCAGAAGAATGTTGAGGAAGCCAGGAAATATTATACCCTGGTGGTGCAGGACAATCCGGACCACGCCTTGGCTTTGCGGCGCCTAGCAGATATCGATATGTATGACGCCGAGAGATTTGCCGACCGCGCCGTAGAACTGAATAAATCAGCGTATGAACGCTATTCCAAAGCCCTGGTCAACATGGAAAAGTACGC
>DAHVPC010000032.1 GCA_027318475.1 Candidatus Cloacimonadota bacterium
GATCACCCGGTCCTCGATGCCGGCCACAAACTCCTCCAGCCAGCCCGCTGACTGCACTTTATGGAAGAGTTCGTACTGGGCCAGAAAACTGACGATGAGCCCGGTTTTTCCGGGCGGGGCCAGCGCCGTGTCCTTCAAGCCGGGAATCGAGATCTCGAATGTGTTCAGGGCGATGAAACGATCCAGCCAGCTAAGGATATCCGGCTTACCGAGCTGATCGAAATTGCGAAGCAGTTCTTGAAGTTCCCCGCGATGCGTGTCGCCCAAACCTTGCCGGGAAGGCGTATAGAAGAAGTGGCCGTGGGCGATGCTGCCCAGGCTGGCCAAAGGCGCGTCGAGTTCCAGGAAAAGCGTGAACACCGATTCGCCACCCTTGTTTTGGAGCAGTTTGGCTTTTTCCCGGGTAAATTTGGTTTGGACCGCGGGGGGGAGCCCCTCCAGATCGGCGATCCTGTAGAGTGTTTTCAGATCCGCCGCCCAGATCAGCTTGCGATAGGCGTAGCTGGCGCCTTGGCCGTCGGTGACAGATTTCTTCAGTGCTAAAACGCCTCCGACCCTTGTGTTGGTCTTGATCTCGCCTCCCAATTCCATGATCTTGTCCCGCAAAACATCAGCCAGTTTGCCCACACCGCCCTGGGGATAGAAATAGTCCAGATAGAGCGAGAAATAGCTCAGGGCGAAGAATGTGGGCGTATTCTGGAAAAAGTGCTGCGCGATGATGTCTCTGAGCGAGGGATTGTGGATGATGGAATCGAGGTATTCCTCAACCGGAGCTTGCATGCGGTTGATCCTGCCAATGGTGAGCAGGAAACGGGGCAGCCAGGGCAGCAGTTTTCTGAAGATGTAGGCGGTATCGCGCTTCAAGTCCATAAATATTGGATTCTCGATGCCATAGAGGACATCCATGTTCTTCATGATCCTGCGGATGGTCTTCAATACGGCGTCGATGTCCGCCTGGCTTTCGGGATAGAACTTTTTCAGGAAAGCTCCGTACTGGTCCAGGCTTTCCAAACTTTCGATATGCAAGATTTCATCTTCAATGCCCAGGGAAACCGGGCTGGGCACCACTTCTAGCTTGATGTCCAGATCCCTGAGCATGGGCAAGATGATCCCCGCGTCTTCCAAAGCCCTGACACCGGCATCGAAATGGATCCCGTTGCAGGTAAACGAGTTCACCAGTCCGCCCACCTCGCTGTTCTGTTCCAGCAGCAGGACTTTTTTACCCGCGCGGGCCAAGTAGGCGGTTGCTGTCAGGCCGGCCATTCCTCCGCCCACGACAATGGCATCGTAGCTGTGTTCATTCATAGTGTAAACCATTTAGTTTTCTTTGAAGGGCGAAAGGGCGAAAGGGCAACAGGGGGCTGGCGCAAAGGGTAAACTCAGGGATCATGGTTCAACCAGGCCAGTCATCTTGAGCGTCAAATCCCACAACTGGAGCGCGGTATCCCTGTCTTTGGCTGGCGGCGCCGGTTCTTCCTCGGTGGTGAGGTTGAAGAATTTCCCGCTTACCCCTTCCAGTTCTTTGGCGGCTCCCAGATAATAGAGCGCTTCCGCCGCAAGGTGTGGCGATTTCAGCGTTTTGTCGAATAAGTTGCGTTTGAACCACCGGTAGAGAGGTCCATTTTCCTGGCCTGTTTCAGTTTTGACCGCGCCGGGATGCATGGTGTTGAGCGTGACTCCGGAACCTTGCCAGCGCTCGGCAAAGCAAAGCATAGCCAGCAATTGGGCCGTTTTGGCGGAACCGTAGCTGCCCAATCCGGTATAGCGTCGCTGCGACCAGTTCAGATCGTCCAAACGCAAGCCCCAGGCGGCAAAGCGGTGTCCCTCGGAACCCACCATGATTATCCGGGCCTGGCCTTGCGCTTGCAGCTTGTCCTGTAACAGATAGTTGATCACGAAGGGCGCCAGATAATGCACCGCCAATACCTTTTCCAGTCCATCGGATGTCAACTCGCGCTTGGTGAGATACACCCCCGCGTTGTGGATCAGCACGTCGATGGGTTCGGCAAGCCGCGCCATTTCGTTCGCCACGCGGAACATGTCGCCCAACTTACTCAGGTCGGCCAGCAGATACCCGCATCGGATTCCATACTCGCTTTCCAATTCGCGGCGCAACAGCTCGGATTTCTCCGGGTTCCGGTTGACGCACAGGAGATTTGCCCCTTGGGAGGCGTATTTGCGGGCGGCGGCGTAGCCGATTCCCGAAGTGGCGCCGGTAATGGCCACCAGTTTGCCTCTGCAATCATCAGTGCAGACTTTGGGATTCCTCCCATTATTTCTGATCATGGCCCAGATATTTGACCACTTGTATTCACGGATGTATTGCCGGGTTTTCTTGTTCACAGCCTTCACTCAGCCGAATTTTCTGGCCAGGAACCGCCGGTACATCTTATTGAAGCGGGGGATGTTGTTGAAGATATCGCCCCACAAGTCGTAGTAATCGCGCTGTTCCTTGATCAAGCCATCCTCGCTGAGGACCAGTTTGGTGGCGCCGTACATCGGAGTGTCGGGGTATTTCTTGAACATCATGGTCATGATCCAGTCGAATATGATCACGTTATCGTGTTGGGCGATGGCCAGGATCTGCATCTTTAGCTGTTTGGTGCGTTTGGTCAGACGTTTGCACATGGCGATGAAATCGTCGATGCCTTCGATGCGCTGAATCGTATCCTGGAAGACTATATCCCGGTGGTAATAAGGAAAGATATGCGACCAATCGGGTTTCCCCTCGCGGTTGTAGGTTCTGGACCATAACTCGCGGATCGTATCCATATTCAGGGTGAGCCTGTCCTGCTCGTCTACGTGTGTTTGAATATCCATTTTGTCCACTCTGGCATGTAATTGGGGTTGGTTCTTATCAGTGTTTTAAGGGCTGAACCTCAAGGATGACCTTTGAATACCTTTTATACACATAGGTGGGCAGTGTCAAGCTCTTAATCGGGCGACAACCCAACTTATTCTTGCGGTTGTTTGGGTGATCCGCCTTCCCTGGCCTGGTATGCAAAGGTGTTAAGAGCCTGAAGATGATTCATGAAGAATAAAGTGGCCAGATGTGCGAGTTGTCCAAACCGAGTCGGAACCACCTAGCGTGCGATAGATCTCTCTAATCTGCACTCTCGTCTCTAAATCTCAACTCTTAACTCACTATAGGTCGAGGTATTGCGCGGCAGCGAAAAGGGCCCGTCCGCCGATAAAACCCGCGGAAGCCTGGACAATATTCACTGGCAGATCCGCCAGGGCGACCGCTTTGCCCAAGGTGGGCATAAACCACTCGCCAAGGAAGTAACCGATGACAATGACACAGGAACCAAGGAGAGGCAGCACGATCTTCAGCCAGGGAGCCTTGCCATGCGCCAAACCGCAGATGAAGCCCTCCAATCCTTTCACCGCCAGGGTTATCGGCGCGAAGAGGGGGAAGAGGAGGAGGTCGGCGATCGCGCTACCGATCCCGCCAGCCAATGCGCCGGCTTTTTTCCCCGCGTAGAGGCCCACGAAGACGATCATCACATCACCGAAGTTAAAAAATCCGCCCCCAGGAACAGGAATGGGGACCAGCATCGTGGCAGCGGTGACCAACACGATGAAACCCAGGTTGATGGCCCAATCCCCGGTTCTGCCTTGTTTGCCGCCGTGGCAGAGGATGATGCGGTTATCGATCTGGTCGCCCTTATATCGGGCAGTCTGCAGCAGTGAGAGCAACAGCGCCAACAGCGAAGCGCTGCGGGCTTTGAAACGATGGGTGAAGGATAGTCCGCTCCGTTGTTCAGAAGCGATCTGGCGTTGGTGGGCCAGCAATTCCGGATAAGCGCTGAACGCCGTTTCGTAGAGGCTCTGGCCCAGCAGGACGTACTTCTGGATACCGATTTTCAGAGGCAGTCGCAGCAAGTCGTCGAAACTGACCAGGGCAAAGAAAATCCGGAAAACCAGGACCGTATTGATGAAGAGGAGGATGCGCAACAAGCCGAATTCCAGCCAGCCAAGGAGGCTTCCCGGCTCATTGGATGGGGTTTTGACGCCAATGACGCCAAACAACAGGTATACCGACGCCAGCGTAAGGAAAAAAGGCAGGACCAGTTTAAGGGAGCCCAGCCAGCGTTGAAAACCGCTCAAGGCCAGCAGAGCGAGGGTGAGAACCGCCCAAACCAGCGCTTGCGCCAGAAGGTTATTCAGCCACAACCAGCAAACCAAAGTCAGCGCCGTGAGTAGAAAAAGCAGGGCGAGAAACAGCCGGGTCATGGGAGGGAAACCTCGCTCAGGATACTGGAGAGGGGCGTGAAAAGGATTGGCCGCGCGGGGACAAGCTCCGTGTGGGCGCTGAGGACCAGGCAAGCGGAGGGCAGTTTATCGCTCAGAAAATCCCTGATCACAAGGGCTTGGGGGGATTCGTCCATGAGAACGTATACCGGGCGGGATTCCTGCTTCACACTAGCCAGAAGATCGTCCAGAAGATACCGGACAGCATCCGCTTCTTTCTCGATCAAGCGATGTGGAGGCAGCAAACTGGCGTAAGCCTTTATCGCCGGTAACTGATAGCGCATCTGCTGTTCGAAATACAACACGTAAATATCTGTGCGGGATCTCAGACGGGGCAGGAGGACGCGTGTGAGAAAGGAGCTCTTTCCGCTGCCATTCGGGCCTTGCAGATGGTAACGGCTTCCAGCAAGGAATTCCAGCGGAGTGTTCACTTGCAGGCTGAAATCCGGCCAAACATCGTAGCGGCCTGGTTCAATCCGCAAGGAGCGCCTCCGTGTAGCTGATCTCCTTAGCTGAGCCCAATTCAGACAGCAGAGCGCGCAATCTGGTCCTGTTACCCTCGTCCAGCGCGGTCCAGAGGTCCTGAAACTTGATCCTGGGAGCAGGGGAAAACAGAGCCAGGAGAGCCATGAGCAGCACTTTCTGGCCTCCGGAAAGCTCGCCCGCGTCGCTATCCGGGGTCAGGATTTTTCCGGTGAGATCGGCAAATGCTTTGAACACACGGCTTAAAGAGGCGGCGGGGACATTGTAGAGCAGCAATTCGCCGCGCAGTTTTCCACCGGCAATGAGGGGGCTGCCGGCTGAGCAAAGCAGATGTGTGTGGCGATTTTCAATCATAACAAATGGCGGAGAGTCAGGGATTCGAACCCTGGGTACCCGTGAGGATACAACGGTTTTCGAGACCGTCCCGTTCAACCGCTCCGGCAACTCTCCGCTTCATAGCCTTTTTTCCTGAAAAAACGCTTTGAGCATGCTGGAACATTCCTCTTTCAGCACCCCGCGAACCACTACGGGATTATGGTTGAAGCTCGCATCCGCTAAAACATTGTAGATGGATCCCACCGCGCCGGCTTTGGGATCAGCTGCGCCGAAGACCAAGGTCCCCAGCCTGCTCCAGATCATCATTCCAGCGCACATCAAGCATGGTTCGAGGGTCACATAGAGGGCGTAATCCTGCAAGTACTTGATTTTGGAGCCAAGGATTTTGTCAATGAGCAATTTCTCGGCATGAGCCAGAGGATCGGTGTATTGCCGGGTGCGGTTGTGTTCCAGGGCGATCAGTTCACCACCCCGGACCAGAACGGCACCGACGGGTATCTCATTTTCCGAGACGGCAAGTTCGGCTTCCCGGATGGCCAGGCGCATCCAGTGGGTGTGGTCGTCAATTTGCATGAACAAGGGTTCCGGGCATCAGAAATGAGCGCTTAAATTCACTGAGGTCCGCCAATCAAGATCGCTGACGGATTCTCCGGTGGGATTGAGGGAAAACTCCAAAAGGGAATTGGAGGTGAATTTCCAGGCCAGGCCAAGCAGGAGCTTGTATTCTTTCCAGGTTCCCCAGGTGTATTGGGGCTGGATTATGTAATAGAGGTTGCCGATATCATGTTTGAGGGTGAGGCCGGCAGAGAGGCGCGTATTCTTGTAATTGATCAGGTATTGGGAGCCGTCGTGTCCGGCGTACTCGTTGCGCTCATATCCGAAGGAGATATCGGTGCGGAAGGCGTTGGTCCCTTTGTTGCGGTAGGGGAGCAGGATCCAGCGCAGATCGGAAGAACGCGCGGAAAATGGAAAACTGTCGAAGACGAGCCTGTATTCAAGGTCCATTTGGCGGTAGAAGGCCTTGTTGGAGGGTACGTAAGTGTAGTCGGTGTAATCGGCGCGGATGAGGTAGGACTGGTCAAACATCAGGCGGTCGCCGATCAGGATGGCGCAGGCGGGATTGAGGACCAGGCTGCTGTTGCGTTTGTTATTATCCGAAAGGATGCCATTCACATAGACGTCATCCGCCAGATTCCAATAAACGCGGTTGGAGAGCTTAACCCGTTCGTGCCAATAGTGGACGTTGCCCAGGTTCAGCCTGATGTTGCGGGTATCGTTATCCCAGCGATGGGCGTCATCCGGATAGCTGGTCCGCTGAAGGTCAAGGGACATTCCTGTGGAGAGCGTGTCGCCGAAGGCGTATTCCCAGACCAGGTTAGTGGAGAGGTTGCGGATCTCGGTGTGGCGGGTGTTTTGGGTAAAATTGAAAGACTTGATGGCGTAACTGTGGTTCGCGGAGGTGTTCCAGTCCACATCCTCGAAAGGCGAGAAAACCAGGTTCAGAGAAGCCAGATTGATGTAATCTGCGTTGTTGCGGACGGTGTTTTGTTCCAGATTGATCACGCGGCGGGAGTAACTTTCCTGCAGGATAATGCGCAGCAGATCCAGCGGCGAGTAGTCAAGTGTTCCTGAATAGAGAAGCGACCTGCGGTTCTGCCTGTCGTAGAGGGAGTAATATCCGCGTCCACCAGCACTCGAGTCCGATTCCAGCACGTAGAGGTCATCCAAACGCTGGCCGAGGTTGAATTGGTTGGCCACGGCCAGGCGTTCGCCGAAGCTGTTGAGATAGGCGTTGAAGGCCAGATCCTGGTAGGATTCCCAATCCAGGTCCTTGAAGTCGTAAGTGGCGGCCAGGCCAGCATCGGCAAAGCCCAGGGTACCGCCCACGGAAGTTTTGCCTGTAGCCTGCCAACCCTCGCTGGAAAGTGTGTTTCCCACCAGATAGCGGTCATCCTCACTGCGGATCAAGCCCTTGAGCCCTGCCTCCAGAAGCAAGCTATCGGCAGGCAGGAAACTGAGGGAGTAGCCCAGAAACCCAGTTTTATTGCGGTAGGGATGAAACTCCGGCTCCAACTCGCTGGAATCGAACAGGTATTCGTAGCCGGAGAGAAAACTGTGCTTGAATGAATGGCTGTCCAGGATGAAATCTATATTCAGCAAAGCCTGGCGGCTTTTCTGGGCAAAGTTCAGGCGTTGTTCCGAGGTGTTTAGACCCCTGAGCTGAATCTGTGAGGCGCGGAACGGAACCATCCGGTAGGTGAAGCTGTTGGCCAGGCTGCGGACGGTGTTGGAACCCGTGAAGGAGAATTCCACACTGTTGGATTGGGCCGCCAGCCCAGTTCCGACCAGGCTAAAGATGAGCGCTGAGAGTAATGAACTCAGTTTCACTGAGGGTTTCTCCACGCCGGGAAAGATCGATCCCGCTGTTCCGTTGTATCCGTTCCAGGCCGGGTTTGTCCGCCAGACTCGAGAGATTGTTGCGTAAGGTTTTACGCCTGTGGGAAAAAGCCAGGGTGATCAGGGACAGGTATTTGTTGAGGTCGGGAATCGTTGGAGGTATGGCACGGGGACGCAAGGCCAGGACTGCGGAATCCACTTCCGGAACCGGCGTAAAATTCCCGCGGGGGACTTTAAGCAGGACACTGGCGTCGAAGATCCGCCGTAAACGCAGGGTCATAACTCCATAGGCTTTGCAGGCTGGCGGTGCGCAGATCCGGTCGGCGACCTCGTTCTGGACCATCAGCGTGATCGAGTCGAAGTGCTGGTAGTATTTTTCCAGAAGGGTCAAGAGGGGAGAGGTGATGTTGTAGGGGATGTTGGCCACCAGTTTGAGGGGTTGGGCGCCGATGCCGAACTGCTCCTGCCAATCGAGGCGCAGGATGTCGCCCATCACTAATTCGATCCGGGTGCCGAACTCCTCACGCAGGGATTGTTCGAGGCGGCGGTCGAGTTCAAACGCCCGCAATTGGCAACCTGTCTTCAATAAAGCCCGGGTCAGGATGCCTCTGCCCGGTCCGATTTCCCAAACTTGGTCACCTGCTGCGATGCCCGCCTTAGCTACAATGGCTTCGGCGATGCCGGGATCGATCAGGAAATTCTGTCCCAGTGCCTTTAGTGGTCTCAATTGGGCCGTCCCGAAAAAAACAGATTACCCGTCAACATCAAGAGGGGGTAATCTGTACTTTCAAGCTGTTTGTGACGCGCTCAAGCGCTTAATTTTTCAGCAGCGATATTCTTGCAATTCTTGCACACTTTGTGGGTTTTATCGCCCAGCTTCACCTCATGCAGCACTTTGACGCCCGTGTGGTGGCAGACTGGGCATTCTCCGCGCCCATGCTTGGGTAGGTTCTTTATGCCTTTGCCTCGGAAATTTTTGGCCATGATCTTGCTCCTTGTTAGTTGGAATAAGCGTTTCCGCATCAGGAAACAGCTGATTTAACCATAAAAAAACAAGGCTGTTTCGAGTCAACAGTTATTTACAGATCCCATTCATTCCTTGTTGGCCAGGCTAGCAAGCAATCCCATCAGTCCGTGTTACAATAACACTTTGTTTGGAAGAGAGCCGTTTTACTACCAGGGGGCTGGGCGCACCCGCCATCATTACGTGGTTATTGCGCGCTCATTGCGCGCTTTGCCCGCATTGAGCGCGCAGTGACGGCGCAGTGATCCCGGGAGGCAGACTGCTTAGCCGGTTTTCCTCGCGAATAATGCAAGTCTGAGGTCAGGACAGCCGTTCAGCAGTTATTGGCGGTTTCTCCAGCAAAGGGATTCAGAGTCTTTTTCTGCACTGGCTGCTCATGCGGAATGATGCAGAGGAACTTCATTACGCCGCTGCCGGTGTTCTTGAAGGCGTGCTGCAAGCCGGGATCCACATAGATGATATCGTCGGCGGCGAAGGGAAGTTCCCCCCGCTCGGTTTGCAATACTCCAGTGCCAGACAGGACATACACTTCATGTTCCCAGGCATGGGCATGATAGGGCGTGTGGCCACTTGGCTCGATCTCAAACATGCGCAAGGCGAAATTGGGCGCGCCGTCGTTTTGGGCGATCAGCCAGCGAATCTTGGCGCCGGCCGCTCCATCGGCGTTTACAGGCTCAAGTTCAGCCTGGTCGTAATGGATTATCTTCATTGGAAACCTCCAAAGCATATCTAAACTTTATGTTTATCAACGTGTCTAATGGACAAGATAAGCGGATCGAGCTGAAAAACCTACTTAAAAACTGGATATCCAATCAGGCTGAAATCGTCTCCAAGTTTGCGGTAACTGACATCACGCAGAGGAATGGCGGCTGAAATGTCCGGGAGCGCCAGTTCGCTCAGAATGGACTTTGGTCCGCCCACTAGCTTGGCGCCATAATGGATGATGCACTTATCAACCAGGTGGGCATCGAAAAAGGAGGAGGCCAGTTTGCTGCCGCATTCCAACAACACGCAATAGTGCCCGGCTGAATGCAGAAAATCCAGTACCTCCGCCAGGTTCAGTCCGTTTTGATGGGATTGCACAGGCTGGATCTGCACTCCGCGGATGCTTAGTTCCCGGGCTTTGGCCTTGTTTTCCTGGCCAGTGGCACAAAACAGGATAGTGGGATACTCTTTGGCGGAGGCTGCTATCTGGCTATCCCTCGGGAGCCGCAGCGAAGAATCCAGGATCGCGCGCAGCGGCTGTTTCCGGGGGCGTGGCAAGCGGACGTTGAGGAGCGGATCGTCTTTGAGAACGCTGCCAATCCCGGTGAGAATGACGTCCGCCTCTTCGCGCAAGCGATGTACGGCGAGGCGTGGCCTGGCTCCGCTGATCCATCTGGAGGAGCCGTCCCTAGCGGCATATTTACCATCCATAGAGAGCGCCGCTTTCCAAATCACAAAAGGGCGGCCCTTTGTGATCCGGCAAAGGAAATACTCCAATTGGCGCTTGATCTGCTCCGGGCACAATCCCGCCTGGACTTCGATGCCGGCGTTTTGCAGTTGCTGGATGCCTTGGCCATTGACCAAAGGATTGGGATCGCTGATGCCCAGGAACACGCGCTTGATGCCAGCTCTGATAATGGCATCGGTGCAGGGAGGCGTCTTGCCATGATGCGAACAGGGCTCCAGAGTTACATAGAGATCGGCTCCCCGTGCTTTGGCTCCGGCTATGCGCAATGCCTGGATTTCAGCGTGGTCGCCGCCACAGAATTGGGAACAGCCCTCGGCGATTATCTGGCCTCGCTTGGCGATCACGGCGCCCACAAAGGGATTGGGCGCGCAGGTCCCGCGGGCTTTTTCCGCCACCCGGATGGCACGCTGCATATAACTGAGAGGATCAAGCTTGGTAGCGCTCAAGGTTTTTCCTGGCCAGTTCGTAAGTGGGGGCAGTTTTGAGGATCTCCTGCCAGATGGCGACGGCCCGGGCAGTGTCACCCATCCCAGCGTAACAGGCAGCAAGGTTGTTGCGGACATTGAGGTCGTCGGGACGGATGGAATTCAGATGCGTTAACAACTGGCAGGCAGAATTCAAGTCCTTCTCATTCAGATAGATGGTTGCCAATGCATAGCCCGCCGCGAAGTAATGGTTATCCAAAGCCAGGGCGCTTTGCAGATCCTCGATCACTTTGCCCGTCTGCTTGGTCAGCTGCCAGTAGAAAGAACGGTAGTAATACAGATCTGCGCAATCTGGATAAAGCGGAAGGTTGGTTTGTAACAGGTCCCAAACCTCGCTATCGCGTCCATTGGCCAGGGCGTCGGCAAGTTTGCGGAAAAGCGCGTTCTGCGTGTAGTACAAGTCTGGCGCGCCATCCAGATTCTGGCGAATCTTCCAGTGTCCGCTGGCTGAACTGAGCAACACTGTCCACAGTTTATTACGGTTAAGTTCCAGTACTACGATCGCGCTCACCCCATCATCGGCGGCTCCGGCATGAAGCAGACTGAAGGAGCGCGCTTTAACCAGTGAACGGACCGATGCAAGCAGCCGCTCATATCTGCCAGACCAGTCAAACAACTCCACTGCGTTTGCGGTGAAGGAACGCAGTGAGTTCCATTCCCGGGCTATAACCGCTTCCATCCAGGCCATTGCCACGGTCTCCGGCGTTTCCGGTTCTGGTGCAGGACTGTGTTCGATCCCCAATTTCCTCATTAGATAGGCAATGGGAAAATTGGCGGGATACTGATACTGGGAAAGCCAGCTGAGTGCCTTGGCAGGATCATTTTGTGCGTAGGCATGGGGGCTGGCGTCGTCCAGTTCAGGCAAAGGCTGATAGCACCAGAGGTCAATGAAGCGTTTGGCGGCCTGGATGAATTCCGTGTTGGAATCGGCGCGGAAAGCAGGGATGGGGCTGATCCTGGCAGAGTCAGGCTGAGCGGCGTAAGGGCACTGCGATGGGCAGCACAGGTCGACTCGCAGATCGTTGCAGCAGTTCCAGCCAATGGTTTTTTTGTGCAGGCGGGGGCAATTGCGCACACCGCGTTCGGAACGGCATTTATTGCATCTATCTTTACTTAATAGCATTTAGCGTTACTCTGGCAGAGGTGGCAAATGCCTCTTGAATTCCGAAATCCGGATCAGGCGATCCACTCTCTGGTACTGCTCCAGCGGATACTTGAGCGTTTGTGAAGATCTGAAGTCCAGATCCAATTCGGTGAGTTCATAGAGGATCTCGTCCAGTTCTCTATATGGCATGCCCAGGTCGGCCTCATCGGTCTGTCCGTGCCAGAGGTCGGCGCTGGGAGCCTTATCGATGATCTTGGGTGAGATGTTCAAAGTCCGGGCCAGACACCAAACTTCGGTCTTGTAGAGGTGGCCTATGGGTTCAAACGCGCAGGCGGAATCGCCGAACTGAGTGAAGTATCCTACCATAAGTTCGGTCCTGTTGCTTGTTCCCAGCACCAGCGCGGAAAGCTTCGCCGAGTGGTCGAACAGGATGTTCATGCGAATCCTAGCCATCCAGTTTCCCCGTCGCAGCGGGCTTGCTTCCGGATCGATGCTGTTAAAATAGGCATCCACGAAGGGTGTGATCTCTATCTTATGACACGCAATTCCCAAGTCGTCCGCCAACTGCTGTGCGTCATCCAGCGAGTCCGGATGGCTGGATCTATATGGCATGGCCAGAGCTGTAACGTTGGCGGATCCCAAAGCGCGGACCGCCAATGCGGCGCAAACCGCTGAATCGACGCCGCCGGAAAGACCCAGGACAACACTGCCCAAGCCGGCATTCTGCATATAGCTGCGGATAAAGCCAACAACGCGCTCAGTCTCTAAAACGGGATCGAAGTTTCGCATGTTCAACTCCTGATGATGATTCTGCCTTCAGCGGAGAGGCAGGTAACGCAAAGCGATCCTGAAGGTCCTGCCTCGCTCTGGAAGCCCGCCCAGTTCATGGTAGGGAGTGTTGAAGATATTCTCCAGTCTTGCTGTAATCTGCAGATCTGGATTGATGGGATAGTTGAGCGCCAGGCTGAGGTCGATCGTATTAGAAAGGTCCTGGCCGCGCTCGTCCCGCATGAAATAGCGTTGCTCAAGGTCAGCGTTGATCATCATGTTTCCAAGCGGCCTCTGGATCGAAGTCTGCGCAGCAAGCAAAGGCGAATAGGACTTCCTGCGCCAATCTGATTCAGGCAGGTGTTCCAGATTGAGATACAGGTTTTGTTCCAGTTCCACATCCCAAACTTTGAAGCGGATTTCCCAGCCTGTCTTGTTGCTTAGCAGATCGGAAAATCCTCCTGCCGGTAGCTGCGAAGCAGCCGGCAAAACCAGCTGGGGTTTATTGTAATGCAGGGCGGAGTTGTGGAAGAAGCCCAGCCACTGGACCGCGCCCCGCGAACCAAAGACCTTATAGGCGTTGGCAGTTAGATTTAGTGGAGTGAGCGTCAACTGGTCATCCAAGTGCAATGGTGAAAAGGGCTGGCTTTGTTTTCTGACGTCCAGCGGCCAACTGTTGATCGCTGGGCGGTTACTAAGCTCGAGGTATAGATCGGGCTTGAGGATGATCCTCTTATACAGGTCGATAGATGGCAGCAGATGAACAAAATCTGTCATCAAACCAATACTGGCCTCGGGCAGGATATTCCCCGGCAAAGGCACACGGTAACGCAGCGAGAAACCTACGGCGGAATCCTGGAGCCAGAATCCATTAAAAAGTGTGTATCTGTCCCAACTCAGAGTATGCTGATGCGTAAATCCCCAATCGCGCTCAGAAACTGAGCTAGCGCCGGATTCCTGCTTCATGCCGGCATAGGAAGCTTGTGTGCGCAAATCCGAGAAGGCCAGGCTTCCGATCCGCAAGCGGCGCGCAGAATTGTTCAAGGCAAGCGAATACAAGGTGGAGGAGGCCGAATCTGCCGATACATCCTGGAAGAACAGGTCTTCGGCGATTAGCATTTCCGGACTGAACCTGGTTTGCAGGTGTCCGCTCAAGGAGGAAAGCATCCGGTTTCCTCCGGGAACGCCGAATTGGCCGGACAGGCTGGCTATGGGGAGGAACTTCCAGGCCGGATACAGCGAAGCCTGAAGCGTGGCTCCGAAGCTGGAATCGATCCCCAGATTATAGTGCAGCGGGCGGATATAACCTCTGGGTGAAATTGGCGACTTGTGCCAGAGCGGCACATTCCACGGGCAGAACGGAGCCAGGGAGTCGGGCTCAACCTCAAGGGGAAAGGTCAGCAGTTTCTTGGCCAGGGGAGCCTTGGCAACTTCGTCCGAACCGATTTCCACCGAAGGTAACACCTGCGGCTGGGCCAACAGCGTGACAGGACCGGCCAGGATCAGGATTATCGAAAGCGATTTTAACCAAGCGGGCAGCATGCCGGGGAAGATTCTCACCTGCCCTCCGGCTCGCCCTGCAGCAGGACGAGGATGTTCTGAACCTGGGCATCGGAGAGTTGGCTTCTTACTTCCTCAAAGGTCAACAGCGCTTCCTGGCGCGCGCTCAATTTGAGCAGGCAGAGGATGTAGTGGTAGCTGGCTTTGAGATAGATGTCCGGCAGCTCCTTGTTCAACAGCCTGATCTTGCGGAAAGAGCGCAGTGCCGCAGGATAATCCTTATTCTGCCAGGAGATCAGGCCGTGGTAATATTCTGCGTTGGCGCGCAGCCAGGGATTGGGCTCAGAGGCCAGAATGGAATCCGCTTCGGCTCCCGCGGCAAGTTCATCCCCTTTTTCAAACAGGTATTGGATATGGAACAGCCTGGTTTGCGGATGCAGTTTCAGGTAGGGAGTTCCTTTGCTCCAGATTTCCGGAAAGCGCAGGAAAGCGCTGTCAGCCGATAACTCCGCCATCCTGAGCCAGAGATCGCCGCTCGGTTTTTGCTCCCAGGCTGAGATATAGCGTTCCAATGCCAGATCTACGTTTCCGGCTTTCGAGGCGATCTCAGCCAGGCGGATCAGAGCTTCGTGGCTCTGGGTGGAGGCATAGACCTGGCTGACCAGACTGTCCGCCTGCTCCAGCTGATTGAGGTTGATCAGAGACTGGGCCATCAACATTTCGATGTCATTACGCCGGTTTGGAGGCAGATTCAGGCTTTTGCGAACCTCGGCAGCTTCCTGGAGCAGTTCGTCCCAAAGTTCCAATCCCGCGTATAACTTTACTATTATGTACTCCAGTTCGAACTTGATATAATCGCTGCGGAAGAGCTCCACCATTTCCACCAGTTGGGCGATGGAAGAGGAGTCGTTGAGCTGGCGAGCGCAGAGTTCGATGCCGGTGAAAACCTCGCCCAGCAAAGACAAATCAGTTTCCGATACATAGGTATTGGCAGTGAAGCGGCGCAAGAGATTCAACCAGTCTTGATATGCGGCTGCATAGCGTCCAAGATTATATTGGATGTTGGCTATTTCCGCCAGCACCTGCAGGAAATAGGGCGACTGGGGAAATTCGTCCACGAATTGATCGTAGAGATCCAGTGCCCGGGTCCATTGTTTGCCGTTTGCGGCCGATTTGGCGGCCTGGTAGAGATAGATGTCGGCGTTCAGGTTTTCGCGAGACAGGTCGTAAAACACCAGCGATGCATCGTTGTAGCGTTTCAGATAGAAAAGCGTGTAAGCCCGGTAGGATTTCAATTCAGTCCGCTGAGGTTCGCTCGTGGCGAGATTTACGGCATCTTCGTAAATGGCCAGCGCGCGTGCATAATCCTTCTGACTGAATCTGATGCCGGCCAGAAGCACAGCGGCGTCGAAATCCAGATCCGATTTGGGGATGCTTTCCAACAGCTGGATCGCCTCCGGGTATTTGTCCTGATAGTAGTAGATCTGGGCAAGACGCAGCAGCACCAAGGGATAATTGGCGTCCGTAAGGACAATGCCCTTGTACAACTCCGCGGCCTGGGCATACTCGGAATTCAGGAAATGGATCTCGCCTTTGTAGAATCGGGCTTCGTCCACCCATTCCGAAGTTGGATACTCGCTAATGACCTTGTTGAAGTTGAGGCTTGCCGCGTGATATTCGTTTTGGGTAAAATTGATCAAGCCCAGGTAGTAGAAGGCTTTGTCGCGAAATCTGCCTTCGGTCTGGCGGTTCAGATAGCGGTTGTAGGCACCGGAGCAAAGCTCGAATTCTCCAGTCTGGTAATAGGATTGGGCGATCTGGTCGTCGATCCGGTCTGCCATGAGAGGGGTGAGAGGGTAGTCGATGGCGGAAACAAAACTACTCACCGCTTCCAGATAGCGTCCCTGCCGGAAATAAAAATCGCCCAGCAGGTAAAAGGCTTCCGCGCTTTCGACTTGCGTGGAGCCCAAAAAACTTTCCAATTGCAGGATAGCGGAGTCCGGATCGCGCCGGAACATAAGTTTCAAGCGTTCCAGATAAGCCAGCACTGCCAGCTCTGAATCATTGGAAAGGGTGAGCTGGCGGAATAGGGAATCGGCTTCGGCGACCGCGCCGTCATGGGCAATAACGAGTGCCTGATAGTAGGTTTTACGCTCCGAAACAGCGCCCAGGCTATCCAAAAGCGCTTTGGCACCCGGGTAATCCTCAGTTTCCAAGGCTTTGCGCACGCGCAACAAAGAAAGCTCCGAAGTTTGCGGCGCATTTTTGGACTGTAAAAGAGCCACCTGCTCGTCAAATTCGGTATAATCACCATGCGCCAGCAGGTAGTTCAGCCAGGAGCTGTTGTAAGCATTGAACTGCGGGTCGTCCGGCGGGATGGACTGCAGGCTTTGAGCCGCTTCGTCGTGGCGGTCCAATTCCAGCAGCACCAGGAAATAGTCCAGATGCACTTCCCGGGGGTTTTCTGCCAGGGCGAGTTTGTATTCCTGCTCCGCGGAGAGATAGAAGCCTTGACCGGCATAGATCCTGCCGCGCCATACGTGAATCTGATAGAGGTAGTAAGGGTTGGCGGTGGTTTGCTCCAGATCATTCAACAGCTTCATTGTTTGGGGATAATCTGCCAGGTAGTAACTGCTGATGGCATAATTGAGATATGCATCGGCCAGAATGTCCGGATGCAGGTCTTGTTTCAACAAGTGTTGATACAGGTACCGGGCTCGGTCGTACTCGCCCAGTTTCAAAGCCACATTGGCGTCCAGGTAGTCCAGATACTGGATGTATTGCGATGTGGGATATTTGCTGTGGAAAGCGGCGATCTCCTGTTTTACCTCGTTTAAATAGGCATCCGAGGCATAATAGAGCTGGACTATATAGGCAAAATCATCGCGCTCCAGATAACTTTGTGCTGCCAACCTGGGTGGGTAGACAAAGCTCAGGAACAAGGCCACCAATACCAGGGCCAATGATAGTGCCAATTGCTGAACAACGCCGCGGGAGGTCGCTTCAGGCTGGGATACACGTTTCACCAAATCTGCTCCTGTCATTTAAACGGAATTAACATGGACACTGTGGTGCCCTCGTTTTCTTTACTCTTGACCACGATATCCCCTCCATGCAATTCAGCGATGCGTTTAGCCATGGCCAGGCCCAAACCCAGTCCGCTGCTGCGGTATTCCGTGGTACCGCTTTTATGCGCGTAGATCTCGTTGAGCTCGAAAAACTTGCGGAAGATATCCCGCTGCTGGTATTCCGGGATGCCGATACCGTTGTCCCGGACATAGATTACCAGGGTATCCCGGTTGCCGATCTTCTCCTGGGGATAGATGCTGCGGCGCGCACCCGCCACAATGCTGCCGAATTCGTTGGTGAAGCGGACCGCGTTGAGCATGATGTTGTAGATCATCCGGTGCAGGGCTTTCCAATTAGCGTTCACTTGGGGCAGGCCGTCCTCCACTTCGGTTTTAAACTGCAGATGCCTGTCGCGGGCGCTGATCTCCACCTCCTGCAAGACCATGAACAGCAGGTCGCCGATGCTGATGGGCTTTTTCACCAGGGTCTTGGTGATGTTGTAAGTGTTCATCGTGCTAATGTCGTTGATGCTCATGGTCAGCCTGGCCACGGCTGTGTCCATCTTGGCGATCAGAGCTTCGCGGTCCTCTTCGTCGGCATAGAGCTTTCTTCGCAGCAAAGACATGTATCCTTGCAACGAGGAAAGCGGCGTGTTCAATTCATGGTTGATGATCGCCATGAATTCGTCTTTCATCAGTTCCAAAGCCTTGAGTTCCGTGCTTTTCTGCACCAGCTGGTCATATTGCCGGGCGTTTCTCAAAGCGACGGCGACCTGGTTCAGAAGGAGTTCGATGACTTCTTCGTTCAGATACATCTCACGGGTGCTGTCGCCATAGTTATCCAGGTACAGGTAGCTGGAGGGTTGGCCGTCCACCATGATCGGACAGCAGAAAATGGTGTGGATGGCGTAATCCTGCACGCTGATGGATTTGCGGAAGCTTTCATCCTCGGCGGCATTGTAGGTCAGCACTGGTTTCAGGCTGGCAGAGGCTCTGCCTATGGCAGTTGTACTGATACCGGATGTAGGCGTTTGCATCTTTTTATCCTGGTTCATCTGCACCTGATAGAGGTTGTTGCCGTCGCTGTCCTTTTTGATCAGAAAGCCCCTTGTCGCGTTGGTGAAGTCTATTGCCGCGGCCACCATGGCAGTTTCCAGTTCCGCTGTATCCACAATCCGGATCAGGTCGTGCGAGATCTGCATCAGTTGGCTCATCTTCTCCATGCGCACGGTGATCTCCATATAGTCCCAGGTGCGGATGATCAAAGCGGTCAGATGGCTTTTGATATTGCGGATCAGGGCCAGTTCACTGGACGTGAAATCCAGCTCGCCGTCATCGCTCAGGATCAGGAAACCGACCTTCTTGCTGCCCGATTGCAGAGGAGCGATCAGGGTGTGCCTCTCTTTGTACAAGAAGCTCACTAACCCGTCGGTCTCGAATGACCGATCTATTTGCGGGGTGAATTCCGGCGGCAGCAGCATCTCGGGATCGCAATTATAGCAGACGAAATCGTAGAAATTACCGATCTTATCCGAATAAACCATCAGTTTGAAGCGCCAGGGTGCCAGCACTTGCGTGACGCCCTTTTCCACCAGGAATTTGACCCTGGGGACGCTGTTGACGTTCACGATATTGTAGAGCAAGTCGTTCCACTTGCTGCGCGTGTCTTTGCGGCGCGAGGCGATCGAAACCAACCGGAACTTTTTCAGGTCCTTGAGCTGGTATTGGCATATTTTTAGATAATTCTGCCGATCATCGTCGCTGATGTCGGCGGTGATCTTTTCCAGATAGCTTTGATAAATCCTGTATTCAGCGGCGGCCGCCTCTTCCACGCCCATTTCCAGCAACACCTGGATCTTCATTTGCCGCAGTTCCACCAGCAGCTGGTAATACTGAAACTGGCCGCAAACCTCCATCTGCGTGTTGATCCCGCGGAGGACCTTGCGCAGCGGGATGGCGGGATTGGTGAGCTCCAGCTTCAGGTTCAGGATCTCCAACTGGTGGATCCAATAGCGATATTGGTTTTCTTCGATTGCCGGCCTGGCCTGCTCGATCACCTCAGCTGCGCGGATGTAATCCCCCAGCCCGTAATGGCAGATTGCCAGCAGGATATTGAACACTGCCAGGGCATAGTGGTTGTTGATCTCGCCGGCGAACTGCATCGCCTGGTAAAGTTCCTTCAAGGCTGTTTCGTAGTTCTGTTCCGAGATGGCCAGCAAACTCAAGACATTGTGGTAGAATTCCTGTTCCTGGATCGCCTGATAATCGATCTGGGCGTTCTTGCTGATCAGGCGGCGGAGTTTCCTGGGATTGGCCATTTCGCTCAGGTAATAGAAATAAGTCTTCACCAGAGGATTGATCTCCGCTATCTGCCCATCGATCAGTTTGGGCTCATTTTGCACAATGAAACTGTGGTAATAGCCAAACCCGATGATCTTGCTTTTGGCCAGCGCCAGATTGCGTTGAATGACTTGCAGGTATTTTGTGTTGCGGATCATTTTCAGCAATTCCCGGGATTCTTCCAGGATCGCCTCAGCTTCCAAAAACTCGCCCATCTTGATCTTGGCTTCACCCTGGATCAACAGGGCCAAAGCTTGCTGCAGGATGAGGCCCAAATCACGCGAGTAGTGCAGTCCGGTCTGGGCTTCGTGGACTGCTGTGATCGTCTGCCCCTGTTTGAGGTGCAGGTCGGCAAGGTGGTTGTAGATCATGCCCAGCTGGCGTTTAACGTTGTAACGCTTCCAGATTCCCAAGGCCTGGTGGAAATTCTCTTCCGCCCCGGTAATGTTCTTCTGCGCGCTGTACAATTCACCGAGGCGGCTGTAAGCGCTGGCCAGACGGATAAGGATGTCCGCGCCTAAATTGATCGGCAGCTCGGCCAGCATCGTTTCCAGGATCTGGATGGCGCGGTCATAATCTCCGCTCAAACCATGCCGCCAGGCTTGCAAGTCCAGCAGGCCGATGCGCAAACCGAGCGGTAGATTGTTTCCCTCCGCCTGTTCCAGGCTTTGTCCCATTTTATCCAGGTCGGCGCTGGCATAGCATTGCGCCAGATAGAGTTTGCAGGCTGCTTGGGCTTGACCCTGCGGCGCTAGTTTATCGGCTTTCAGGAAATACTTGAGCGCGTTTTTCTGGTCATCGGCCAGATACTTCAAGCTGCCCAGGACCAGGTATTTCTCAAAACACTCCGGGATCCTGGCTTGATTTTCCCAGATCAGGCCTGCTTGCGCGTAGAGGCCGGTCAGTTCCACTTTCTCCTGGTAACGAAGCAGGTCCGCCTTGAGCTCACTCAGCGGGGTCTGCAGCTCGGGCTGCAAGTCGAACAGCAATACCCGGCCAATGGCGTCCAGAGCCTGTTCCTGCTCGTAATCCTCATCCAGCAAGTGATACAGGTTCAGCAGCTGCCGGCGTTCGCTGAGTGGATCGTCGGCGATCCTGGCGTTTTTGATCAGTCCCCGGTAGATTTCTGGGCTTTGGACCTGTTTGTCCGCGTAGAATTTCAGCACCCGCAAGGAAACCAGTTTGTGCAATTTGGGCTGGCATTCCCCGAAAAATCTGTCCCTGGCTTCGGGAAAAGTGAAGTAGAAGCTGTTGTCCCGTTTGTCCAGGATCTCGTTGTATTTGCTCTCGTTGAGCAGGTTAAAAAGTTCGTTGTCCTGGATCTTGCACACCAGCCTGATCAGATCCAGGGTGAGCGGAGTCTGCACGATCGAAAGTTTTTGCAGATGCCGGTAGTTGTTGTCTGTCAGGTGGCTCATGCGGGAATAGATGGAATGGATGATCCGGCTGGGCAGCGCGTAATCATCAAGGTTGGCGGGGTATTTGAATACGCCGTCGAAAGAAATGAACTGCCGCAGGGTCAGGTCGATCAGGATCTCCCGGATGAAGAAAGGATTGCCGGATGAGCGTTGATGCACAAGCCGGCAAAAGCTTTCCGGGACTTCTGCGTTCATCAGCTTGCGGATATACTGCACCGATTCGCCCAGTTCATACATCGGCACATGGATCAGCACGGTGTGTTCGATCTGCTTGATTTTGTTGAAATCCGTGCTGCTGAGCAGGATCAGGATGCGGTTGCCCACCACTTCCCGGGAGATAAAATTGATGAAATCGATGGTATGATGGTGGACGTGCTGGATGTTCCGGATTATGAAGATCAACGGTTTTCGCTGGGAAAGCTGGATCAGCAGGGTCCGGGCAAACTCGAAATCCGCCTTCAGGTCGGCCTGGCTTTGCGTGATGCCTTTGGCGGCTTGCTCCGATGTAAACAGGTAACGGCGCATCTTCTCCGAGATGCCCGTCACCGATTGTTCATTCGTCATCTCCTCCGGAGAAAGGGATTGCAGATATTCCTTGATCAGGGCGAAAAATGCCTCGTGCTCGCTGCGGGTGCAGGTGTAGTCAAAGATGGAGTACGCGCCGCGTAGGATGTGGTAACGGAAGAGCGACAGGATGTTGTCCTTGCCCATGCCTTCTCCTCCGACCAGCGAAATGATCTTGCCGTTGCCTTCTTCCACCAGCGGCAAATACTTCAGCAGCTCGTCCGCGATCTGCTCTCGCACCGTATAACTGTTGAACTGCAGCGAGTTGACCAAAGACCAGGAAACGGAGAAGGGGTATTCCTTCTCGGCGGAACGGTTGATGTAGGTAATGATCTCCGCGCTGTTCTGAAACCGGTTTTCCGGATTGCGTTCCAGCAGGCGCAGGCACAGTTTTTCCAGAAACAGCGGGATCTGGGGATTCAGTTCGGAGGGGAAGATGGGGATGAAATACTTCTGGCTGCCACTGCGCAGAGCCGTTATCTGCTCCATGTTGAAGGGGAAACTGCCCGTCAGGATGCGGTAGATCACCACTCCCAGGGAATAGAAATCACTGTAGGGTCCCGCCGGCTTTCCCAGATAGATCTCCGGCGCGATATAGGGCAGCGTGCCGGACACATATTGCTGGTCCTTATCCAGTTCCAGACGGGAAAATCCGTAATCTATCAGCTTCACCTGCATGGTGTTGCCGCTTGCTTTGTAAAGTATATTCTCAGGTTTCAGATCCCGGTGCAGGATGTTTTGGGTATGCAGGGCGTTCAGAGCGTAGCAGACTTGGACGATGATGTCGAGCAAAGCTTTGACCCTGTTTTTGGTAAAGCGGAAACTGTTCAGGGTGGCGCCCTCGAAGTAGTCGCTGACGAAGTAGATATGATCGCTCACATGGCCGAAATCCACCACATGGCTGAGGTTGGGGTGCTCGATCTTGGTGATGTGGTGCATATCCCGGGCTTTGAAATTCTGATAGATATCGGCCGAGGATAAAAACTGGAACAGCTTCAGGGTGTGCAGGTTACCGGTTCGGACATCCAGGACCTTATAGGTGTTGGCCGAGGGTCCGGTCCCCAAACTCTCCAGTACTTCATATCTATGGTCTATATACATTGCAGGCACTCCCAGCGCTCTAACTTGCGGGCAGCCAGACACTCTGAACCGCACGAAATACCCTCATTTCACAGGGGCTCCAGCTTGTCAACTCAAAACTTTCCCACCAGTGTCATACTCACGGTACCCCTTTGAAAGCCGAAAAGCAGAAACATGCCCCCGTCAGTCCAATACCTCGCGGACGTTTCCGCAAGGCTGGCTGGAATTGGCGCTCCATCTTTTGTGCACCCAGAACCACTGCTCGGGATACTTATATATATAGGTCTCCAGCACAGCGTTCAGTTTACGCAGGATGAAAGGATAGTTCTGGTCTTGGTCTTCCAGCTCGGGATGATAGATCATGGGCTCGAAACAGAATTTGATGTTGCCTTGATGTGTGCGGAGCGCGAAGCCGGGAACGATGGGCACCTGGTAGCGCAGCGAGAGCTTGGCCACGCCGATCCAGTGTGAGGCGGGGTAGCCCATGAAATCGAGCGTAAGGCCCTTGGCGCCGGCTTTCTGGTCGGCCAGGATCGCCACGACTTCATTCCGGTTGAGGTGCTTCAGGATCGC